>NZ_JACJER010000100.1:0-16924 GCF_014164185.1 Shewanella sp. SG44-6
TGCTTTTGCTGAGCTGCTTAAAATTAATCTTGCAGACATTGATAAGATTCAAACCACCTTACGAGCACTTAATCGAAATTACACTAAGTTATCATTGCAAGCTGATGGGCAAGGTAATGTAATCAATCAAGCCACAGAAGAAAGCTTTGCTCAATTAGGCATGGCTTTATCTGAGCAATTGATTGATTTACCAAGTCCAATCAATAATTTACTTAGTGATGTTGCATCCCGTACACGCTCATTTGCCAAATCAAATCAAAGTCAGCGATTTAACGGTATTTGGCGGTCGCAAGTATTGGCTGAATTTAACCGAGCCATTGCTGGACGATACCCATTTGATCGTAAATCTAAAGAAGATGTCAGGTTAAAAGATTTTAGTAAGTTTTTTGGTTACGGCGGTACTTTAGATAAATTTTGGGATCAATACTTAGCCGCTCATGTGGATACCAGCAAAAAACCTTGGCGTTTTAAGCGTAATATTGGCATTCGTAATGACATCTTGGAAATGTACCAGCGCGCTGAAACCATTAAAGAGGCATTTTTCGAGCCAGGCTCTAGGCAGCCTATTGTCAATTTTTCATTGGAACCTGAATTATTAGATCAGAATGTGAGTATGTTCTTATTTGAATTAGACAGCCAGCAGCTTAAATACCGTCACGGTCCGACTCGCAAAGAGTTATTTGTTTGGCCTGGTCCTGGGGCAAATAACGAAACTCGAATTGCATTTTCACCGCCTAATGGTGGTCGCTCAATCAACAAGAAGTATGAAGGTGAATGGTCATTCTTTAAGTTATTGGATGAGTTAAGTAAAAAGCGTCCACAAACTAAAAAAGATGGCAAATTACTTATTGACCTTAAAGGTTACAGTGCTGTACTTAAATTGACAGCAAACAGTGTTAACAATCCATTTTGGATGGCAAATATGGAGACGTTTAGATGTCCTGCGAACCTTTAACATCAGTAGGTTACTGTGGAAAAGTCCCGTCAAAAGGTGACTTTATTCAGCAGAACTTGAATGTTGATTTTCTAAAAAATTGGAATGACTGGTTACAAGCTGTTATTGCGGTGAGTAAAGAACAAACAGAACATAATTGGTTGGACTATTACCTCACAAGCCCTATATGGCACTTTTCGTTATCTGCAGGTGTTTGCTGTGATCAAGCTGTTGTAGGCACAGTGATTCCTAGTATCGATCATGTTGGGCGCCACTATCCATTTACGCTAGCTGGATTGCACAATCAATCTGCTTTAAGAGGATGGCAAGAAAATCAGTGGGTTGATGTTTTTGAAAAACATATATTGCAAGTTCTTGAAGATGAAACTGTTCTAGAGCATTGGCTCGAAACTATCACTAAAGAGCCTCTTTCTGTTGCTGCTAATAACGACAGATTTGTCGAAAATGAATCTCTAGACCGAAATAAGAAAGCATGGGTATTTCAGGGGGATAACTCACCTGATGTACTGTTATTACTGGATCAGCAATACCGAAAGCGCTTTGATTGTTACAGTATATGGTGGACTGAAGGATCTGATGAAGTAGGGCCATGCACTATCATCACAGAAGGCTTACCGCAAATAAGTCAATTTATCTCTATGTTAAATGGTCAATGGGGACAACGTGGTTGGAATACTGCGGAGCTTATTAAGGAGCAAACTCCATGCACTTAAGTCACGCATTAACTCATAGAGGAACCGTTAGAGAAATTAACGAAGATGCTTACCTTGAGTTACCACATTTAGGTGTCTGGGTTGTTGCAGATGGAATGGGTGGACATGCTGCCGGAGATGTCGCCAGTCAGTTAGTTATCGACGGCATCCAGCAGGCTGTTGAGCACCTTGAAGCAGAAACAATTACTTTAGAGGTGTTAAAAAAATCACTGATTGATAGTAATCGTATATTACAGCAAATGAGTGAACATGATTTTGATGGCAAGGTAGCTGGCACCACAGTCGTTGTGCTGTGGCTATATCAAGATAAATATCATTTGCTATGGGTTGGCGATAGTCGGATTTATTTGATGCGTGATCAGCAAATGAAGCAAATGACTAAAGATCATAGTCAAGTGAATGACATGATTGATGAAGGGCTTCTTTCTCCTGAAGAGGCGGAAACACACCCTTTAGCTAATGTGATCACGCGAGCGGTAGGTGTTGATACTCAATTGGACATAGACTACCGAACCGATAAGGTAAAAGATGGTGATGTTTTTTTACTCTGTAGCGATGGTTTAAACAAAGAACTAAATGATATTGAGATTGAGAGAACAATAAAATCTGGAAATATTATTGATTCAGGATTAGCACTACTTCACGCTTCATTGGTCAGAAATGCAAGAGATAATGTTACGTGTATTTTAGTCAAGAACTCACATAAGAACATTAATATTATCGATGATAGCGATAAAACCATACCCATATTTAGTCACATTTAATCAGTTGTCATTATAGTAGAGAATATAAACGGGTTGTAACGTTAATATTTATTATAAGTGTTATTGTTTTTATATGGACAACATTACTTATGATGTAATTATTTTGGGTGTAATTATTTCGAATGTAATTACATAAGGTGTGTTTTGTTTTCTTTATTATCCATTGTGATTAGGTGTGGGCAATATATCTTATTTTAGTTCTATTAAAGACTATTAAGTATTGTTTTTGAAGTTCTATACTTTTATTATTGCACATTAAATCATTTTTATTCAGGGATTGAATTAGATTGAGTAAGCTAAAGAATTTAACTATCGATGAATTAATTCTTCCCATTACCATAGATGCGGAATCTGGAGTTGATCCTCGCGAAGATATTAGTCCAACCTCTACGTATTATTTACTTAAAGACGTGCGCAATATTGCACGCTCTAAAGAACGAAAAGCATTAACCGATGAAGAAGATGTGTTATCCGTCTCGGTTGAATGGCGACCGATATTTGAGCAAGTTCCGAATATTTTAAAACAACAGTCAAAAGATATCGAATATGTTGCTTGGTTTATCGAGGCTGCATGTCGATTACATGGGTTCAAAGGGTTGTATTTTGGTTTTACCCTAGCAGCAGAATTAATCGAGCGCTATTGGGACACACTTTATCCCACACCAGAGCCAAATGATTTAGCGGAGCGAATTGCACCGCTGATTGGGTTGAACGGTATCGAAAGTGAAGGTTCCCTAATTCATCCAATAAGAACGATCCCTATCACCGATGGCGGAATTGTTTACTCGACTTGGCAATATGAACAGGCGCTAGATACAAGTCGCTTAGATAAAGATAAGCAAGAAAAGCGCTTCGATTCTGGTTCAGTCTCACTTGAAGACGTCGAGCAGAGCATCAAGGAAACCTCCGACAGTTTCTTTATCGAGCTTGATCGCGATGTACAAAATGCTATGAGTGCATTTAGCCGTTTGTCGGCTTCAATGGATGACGCGATGAGCGGTGATCCACAACCGACGAGTTATATTCGCAAAGCGTTAGAAGCCTGTGCACTGCAAATTAGTTCAATTACAGCACCAATAATTGCAAAGAATAAAGCTAACTTAGCGCAAGAACAACAGATTGACGAACAGCAAGACGGTGATACTACTGCTCATCATTCAACGCCTTCAGGTGTTGAAGGACAACTTAATTCTAGGGCACAAGCTATTAGTCATCTTGAGACGATAGCGGACTTTTTTCGACGTACTGAGCCACATTCGCCAATGTCTTATGCTATTGAGCAAGTCATACGCTGGAGTGACCTAAGTTTGCCCGAGTTATTACAAGAATTAATCCAAGATGGTGAAGCAAGAAATGGCTTTTTCAAGTTATCTGGAATAAAAACGGAAGAATGATCTGTAGTTGATTACTCAACATATTATTGAAAGGAGTTCATATGAGTGTACATGATAAATTAAAGCGAGTAAGAAAACCCCGTGTCCATATTACCTATGATGTCGAAACCGAAGGTGCTGTAGTAAAAAAAGAGCTGCCTTTTGTTATTGGTGTTACGGGTGATTTTGCTGGTCACAACACCGCAGATTTAAAGCCATTAAAAGACCGCCGTTTTGTACAAATCGACCGTGATAACTTTAATGATGTGTTAAAGCGTATGAGCCCTAAGTTAAATATTTTAGTGCCTAATACTCTTGCCGGCGATGATTCTGAAATGAATGTAGCATTAGAGTTTAATAGCATTGAAGACTTTGAACCTGCTGCCATTGTTAATCAGGTTGAACCATTAAGAAAATTAATGGAAACCCGTAACAAACTTCGTGATTTGATGACAAAAGTTGATCGCTCTGAGAATCTCGAAAATATCTTAGAAGAAGTGTTAAATAACACTACCAGCCTAGACAAGTTGGCTGGTGAACTTAACCTCAAAGGAGCGGAATAATGAGCATGGAAGCCGCGTCATTAGATGCTGTATCTGAAGAGCAAGCACAGAGTGTTTCTATTTTAGAGCAAGCTATCGTTGCTACAAAGCAAACCGATTCTTCTCGCGCAGAAGAATTAATTCGTTCGTTAACCGAAGAAGCCCTTAAAGGTACTGTTCAGTGGGATAAAAACCTCACTGTGACATTCAATAAGGCTATTAATCGTTTAGATGACGTTATCTCTAAACAATTAGCTTCAATTATGCACAATGAAGAACTGCAAAAACTTGAAGGTAGCTGGCGTGGTTTGCACCATACCGTTAAAAACTCTGAAACCAACGAAACACTTAAAATTCGTGTAATGAGTTTGTCTAAAAAAGAACTGCATAAAGATTTAAGTAAAGCGGTTGAGTTTGATCAGAGCCAAATGTTTAAAAAGATCTATGAATCAGAGTTTGGTACTCCGGGTGGCGAACCTTATGGTTGTTTAGTGGGTGATTATGAATTTACTAATCATCCAGAAGATGTTGAATCATTGTCATTAATGTCTAATGTTGCCGCTGCTGGTTTCTGTCCATTTATTTCGGCTGCAGGTTCATCTTTATTTGGTTTTGATGAGTGGACTGAACTGAGCAAACCTCGCGATCTTGAAAAGGTATTTGAATCTCTAGAATACACTCAGTGGCGCTCTTTCCGCGACAGTGATGATTCTCGCTTCGTGACTCTAACTATGCCTAGAGTGCTGGCTCGCCTTCCTTATGGTTCAGCGACCAAGCCTGTAGAAGAGTTTTGCTATGAAGAGTTTGAAATAGACTCAGAAAGTGGCCGTTCTAAAGTGGCTGATCATAATGACTATTGTTGGATGAATGCGGCTTACGTTATGGCTACTAATATGGGCCAAGCATTCAGTAAATATGGCTTCTGTACTGCCATTCGTGGCGCCGAGGGCGGTGGCAAGGTTGAAGGCTTGCCTGCACACGTCTTTACCAGTGATGACGGTGATCCAGATTTAAAGTGTCCAACGGAAATTGGTATTACTGATCGCCGTGAAGCAGAGTTAAGTAAATTAGGTTTCTTACCTCTTTGTCATTATAAGCATACTGATTATGCTGTGTTCTTTGGTTCTCAGTCATGTCAAAAACCAAAAATAATGACAAGCCATGATGCTACCGCTAATGCTGCAATTTCAGCACGTTTACCTTACTTAATGGCAACGTCTCGTTTTGCTCATTACCTTAAAGTGATGGCCCGCGACAAAATTGGTAGCTTCATGGAAGCAGAAGATGTTGAGTCTTGGTTAAATCGCTGGATTTTATCTTTTGTTAATGCATCTGAAGGTGGCGGACAAGACATTCGCGCTAAGTATCCCTTGGCTGACGCTAAAGTTGTGGTGAAAGAGATCCCTGGTCAACCGGGCTCATACAATGCCGTTGCCTGGTTACGTCCTTGGTTGCAGATGGAAGAGCTTACCGCGTCTTTACGTTTAGTCGCAAAAATCCCTAAAGTAGGATAATCACCCGCTAACGCAGTGACCCTCATTTGTTTTCAAGGATAGAAACAAACGATGCCTCAAGAAACCATTTCATTTGTAACAAGTGAAATTTTCAAAGAAGATACTGGAATTAAAAAGCCAGTATCTTCAACGACAAAGGCACTAAAAAATAAACACTTAGTCGAACGATTCTTACGAGAGTCGGATTCGACTAGGTCGTTATTGCTTTGGTTAGAAAACTCGAGCCATTCACTGACTCAATTTGATAAAACCTCCGTATTACCTTTTCTGCTTAAGGCTATTGATCGTATCGATAGACAGCTAGAACAACAACTCAATGCCATCATTCATCACAATGCTTTTCAAGCTTTAGAGGCTAGTTGGCGTGGGGTATTGTATTTAGTTCAACAGCAAGATTTACATGACAAAGACCAGAAAGTAAAAGTTAAAATGCTCGATTGTTGTTGGACAACACTGTCTAAAGACATTAATCGGGCGATTGAATTTGATCAAAGTGATTTTTTTAAACTGATTTATAACAACGAATATGACATGTCTGGTGGCGAGCCCTTCGGCACGTTAATTGGTGATTATCAAATCACCCATAAGAACCGCCCAGGTGTGTCCACCAACGATATTGATATTTTAAAAGAAATTTCGCGTACTGCTGCGGCCGCATTTGCGCCATTTATCACTTCTGCCAGTCCTTCATTATTTGGTGCAGATGATTTTGCTGATTTATCTGCTCATATGAACATGGGCAAAATTTTTGAGCAGCATGAGTATATTAAGTGGAACTCGTTACGAAAAATGGATGATTCTCGCTTTATTGGCTTAACTATGCCCAACATCCTAATGCGTTCCCCTTATCTTATCGATGGTAGCCGCAGCGAAGGTTTTAAGTTTAAAGAATTGATTAAAAATCCCAAAAAAGACCATTTATGGGGTAATGCTGCTTATGCCTTTGGTGGTGTATTAATCCGCGCATTTAGCGAATCAGGTTGGTTTGGCCACATCCGCGGTTTAGAACCCGGTGCGCGTAAGAAAGGCCTAGTATGTGACCTTGCGGTCAGTCAATACGAGCCAGATTTATATCGAAAACGCAAGAAACCTTCAGTGGATTTGTTAATCAGTGATAGGGCTGAAAAGTCGATTTCTGATCAAGGCTTCATCCCTTTATCTCCAGTATCAGGTTGTGAACACTTAGTGTTTTACAGTAATGCCTCTGTGCAGAAACCACCAAAATATGAACAACTTGAAGATAATATTAATGCAAAACTATCCTCAATGTTGCAGTACATTTTGTGTGTATCTCGTTTTGCCCATTACATTAAAGTGTTAGGCCGTGAAAAAATTGGTTCACTTCATTCTGCCGAAGCTTGCCAGCGCGAACTGCAATTGTGGCTGCACAAATATACCACCGCTTCAGACGTATCTTCAGATGATGTAAGAAGTAAATATCCGCTGCGAAGTGCCCAAGTTCAAGTAAAAGAAATGCGCGGTAAGCCCGGCCACTTCTATTCGATTATTCAGTTACAACCTCATTTTCAGTTAGATCAAATGGTGTCCAGCATTAAATTGGTCACTGAGCTGACATCAAGAAATTAACACAAAGGTATCAAATGAAAAAGATTCAAGAAATGCTGCAAAATGGCCAGCTACAAGAAGCCATTCAGTTAGTTGAGACACAGCTAAAAGACGACCCAATGAACATTGATTTAAAAGGTCAACATATTGAGTTGTTGTGTATTAATGGTGAGCTTGAACGGGCTGACAAACAGTTAAACTTTTTAGTGCAAAAACACCCTGATTTTTTAATCGGTGCAGCTAACTTACGTCAGTTGATCCGAGCAGAACAAGCCAGAATTGATTTTATGGCCGGCAAAGCTGTACCTCAGCTTTTTGCTGAATCTGATGCTTATGTTGCAGCATTAATGAAGTTACGTTTAGCGATGGTCGACTCCCAAGATGATGTGACTCAATGCGCCAATAGTCTTGAAGATTTACGTCCGCAAGTCAGCCTGCTTATAAACGATAAAACCAATCAAGTAATAAGAGATCTTGATGATACCTTAGGCGGTTTTATTGAGATTTTCGGTACTGACGGTAATTTCTATTTAGCTCAGTTATCTGAAATCGATTACATCAACTTTAAGCCGGTGACTTCGCTACTGGAAATGGTTTGGCGTCGAGTTGATCTAGCGATTAAAGATGGACCGTGTGGTGAAGCGCATATACCGATGATATATGCAGGTAGCGAAACTGATGCTCAAAAATTGGGACGAGAAACTGATTGGCATGAAGTTGCTACTGATGTGATTGCTGGCAAGGGCTTAAAAATGTGGCTCGCTGATGATACAGCAGTCGTACTCAATCAAATTACTAAAATATCCACCCCAGTTTTGCAGTAGGCGATAGTGTTGAGCAAAAACCAGCAACCCATAATGGCATCCATTCTTGACCGGTTGATAGATGATTCGCCCGGTGAACAGGATGTCAAAGATAGCCATCGAGGCCTTAACTTACGTCAGTTAAGGTCTAATGTTCGTCGTGATTTAGAGAATCTTCTTAATGCTAAATTACAGTGGCAAACTTGGCCGGAACATTTAACTGAACTTGACAATTCATTGATGAATTATGGTTTGCGTGATTTCTCATCCATGCCAGTTGCGAGTTTAGACGGTCGACAGATCCTCTGTAAACAGGTCGCCGATACTATAAAACGATTTGAACCCCGCTTTATAGAAGTGATGGTTGAGACGGTCGATAATGAACAGCCTTTGGATCGTGTTTTAAGATTAAAAATCAATGCACTGCTTTATGCTGAACCTGAGCCTGAATATATTACATTTGACTCAGAGGTTGAGCCGGTCCATTTAGCGATGATAGTGAATGAGGGAATTGTGTGAATCAGGAATTATTGGAGTATTACAATCGTGAATTGGCTTTCATTCGTCATATGGGGGCCGAATTTGCTGAGCAATATCCTAAGGTTGCAGGTCGTTTACGATTAAGTGATGAGCATGTTGAAGATCCTCATGTATCACGCTTAATTGAAGCATTTTCTCTGCTCACCGCACAAATTAGACAGAAACTTGATGATAGCTTTCCTGAACTCACTGAAGCGCTATTAGGTCAATTGTACCCTGATTATCAAGCGCCTATTCCGTCAATGACGGTGATTAAGGTGACGACTGAAAACTTATCGACCACAGGGGTATTATTGCCCAGGCTAACGCAAGTCGATACTCAAGTTGAGGGGATGAAATCCTGTCATTTCCAAACGTCATACGACATGAAGTTATGGCCTATTGAAGTTCAACAGGCTCAGTTTCAAAATGCACCGTTTAATGCGCCTGAACCTCAGTGGCCAGAACGGGCAAAGGCAATAATCAAGCTTGATATCGCGTGTGAGTTTGACGAAATTAGTATGCCAAGCCTTGGTGTAGATAAATTACGATTTTTCTTAAATGGCCAAGACCATCAAACTTTTCAACTTTATCAATTACTATTTGAGCATAGTCTGGGTTTTGCTTTAGTTAACGAGCAGCAAACTGTGTGCAAATTTTTAACTAAACGGCACTTAAAAGCCGTTGGATTTGAAGATGAGCAACAAGTTATTCCTTATAGCCAACGGACCAGTTCTGGTTACCGGTTATTGCTGGAGAATTTTATTTTCCCTGAAAAATTCTTATTTTTTGACATAGATGATTTAGAGGGAAGTTGGCAAGGAATAGACAGTAAGTTCTCACTGTATATTTATTTAAAGGAAGGCTCTCAAGATTTAGAGAAGCAAGTGAGTGCAAATCATTTTCTACTCGGTTGCACTCCAGTAATCAACTTATTTGAGCAAAAATTAGAACCAGTAAGTATCGATGCTTCGCAATACGAATATAAATTAGCTGCTCGTTATTCTGACTCTGAAGTGACTGAGATCATCAATATCCAAGAGGTTATTGCTTATGATCCGAAAGACAATAAAGTTGAAGTCACACCATTTTATGGCGAATCACATCCTCAGTACCTTGGTCACAATAATTTATTTTGGCATGTTAGAAGAGAGTCGGCGAGTTGGTCAGGTGGCTATGCTGAACTAGGAACTGAATCATTTTTATCTTTAGTTGATCATAATTTTAAAGGCTTTAAGTCGGAAGATGATTATGGCGCTTGGATATTAAGTATTACCGCTCAGTGCAGTAATCGAAATTTACCGGCCCATCTTCCGTTTGGCAACAATGAACCGAAAATGTTTGTCCCTGAACGCGCCGATATCATCAAGCATGTAAAATGTTTGCTTGCGCCAACATTACCCGTTCGCGCATCCCTTAGTGACGCTTCTCGATGGCAGTTAGTGACTCATCTATCAATTGACAGTTTTAGTGGAAAAGATGCACTTCATAATTTAAAAGAAACCCTTAAATTATACGATTTTAAGTGTTCACCAGAAAATAAAAATTTAATCGAGAATATTCACTTTGTTGAAGTCACTCCTGATACTGCACGAGTCAACCAACATGGTCGGATTAGCTTTTGCAGTGGCAGCCATATTGAAATAACCTTTATTAAAGATCATTACTCTGGCAGCGGAGTGTTCTTTTTTTGCACAATATTAGACCACTTCTTTGCACAATTTGCTGCAATCAATAGTTTTACCCGTTTAAGTATGCGCTTTAAAGACCATAATTCAGTCGCTTATACCTGGCCGGCACGTTCAGGACAAAGGCCGTTGTTATGACCCAAAATGCGATGCATCATCAGTTGCAGGCCATAATTGAAGCGCCCTCTGAGCATGATTTCTATCAAGCTGTTTATCAGTTTCAACAGCAGTTATCTCAAGGTCGCGAGCAAGGCTTTAAAGTTGGTTACGATACGATTCCAAGCAAAGAGCTGTTGCGGTTTAAATCAGATCAGCACCTTGGTTTTCCGGGGCAAGCCATCAGTAAAGTAGAGGTTAAACATACCAGTCAAAAGGCTAAAGTTGCCGCTGATATGCATATATCATTTATGGGATTGACTGGGCCAAGCGGGGTATTACCTTCGCACTATACTGAGTTAGTCTTGGAGCGTTTACGTCATAAAGATAGCGGTATGCGTGATTTTTATGATTTATTTAATCATCGAATTATTTCACTATTTTATCGGTCATGGGAAAAGTATCGCTTCTCAGCTAATTATCAATCTCATGAAGATGGCGCTACGGATAGTTTTACTCATGTTTTGAGTTTACTCAGTGGTAATAAATCATTAAACCGCTATTACGCTGGTTTTTATCATAATAAAACTCCTACGGCAGAGTCATTACGAAGCATGTTGAATGACTTTACTGGCTGTAATGTCCAAGTTTGTTCTTTTCAAGGTCGTTGGCAATCTCTGGCTAAGACAGAGCAAACCCGATTGGCTAGTCGAAGCATGCTAGAAGGCCAATATGCGCGTTTAGGTGTCGATGCCAGTATTGGCAGCCGAGTATGGGATATCAACTCCAGTATCAGTATTCATATTAAGCCTAAAGAAGGTGCGTTGGTTAATGCATTTATGCCAGGGACAGCAAATTGTAAATCACTTAAAAAACTGGTCTCAAGCTATTTAGGTCAGTCAGTCAAATATAAGATTTTTCTAGAGATAAAACAAAAAGATGCACCGAAAGCACAATTATCCAAGTCTGCAATTGGCTTGGGGCTTGGTTGTGGTTTGATCAGCCGTGCAGAGTATGGTGAGCAAATAAAAAGCTTAATGATTTAATTAATAAAGGACTATGAATATGTCAGCGATGACTTTGAGTAAATTGGTTGGAAAACTTAATCCAGTATGTCGACAATCTTTAGAAACTGCTGCCAGTGTATGCCATAGCCGCAGTCAATTTAGTGTTGAAATTGAGCACTGGTTACTAGCATTATTAGAAAATGGTTCTGGTGATTTAGACATCATCATGGCCAGTTTTTCAGTGCAAAAAGATCAGTTGATCAACGACATTCGTCAGGGATTAGAAAAATTTAAAACGGGTAATAGTGCGGCTCCGAGTCTATCGCCACACATTGTCAGTTTATTACGTCAAACCTGGTTAAATACCAGCATTGAATTTAATGATAATGAGACCAGAACGGCCTATCTTATTTTTACGTTATTGACGGATGATTCGTTAAACTCCTTAGTATCACGCTCTGCTAAACAGTTACTCAAAATCGACCCTGCGCAGCTAAAACATGCTTGGCCACAACTTGCGCGTCAATCTACAGAGCATAAAGTGTCGAGTACCGATATTGAAGAAACTCAGGCAATGCAATCTGCGCCAAGCAAAACACCAAATCTAGATCAATTTACGCAAAACTTAACCGAACAAGCTGAATTAGGCAAGATTGATCCTATCCTTGGTCGTGATAATGAAATAAGGCAAATGATCGATATTTTAACTCGCCGTCGTCAAAATAATCCTATTTTAACCGGTGAGGCCGGCGTCGGTAAAACGGCCGTAGTGGAAGGTTTAGCACTTAAAATTGTTCAAAAAGAAGTGCCCACTGCATTGCAGAATGTCCGTATTCATGTGCTCGACTTGGCTTTATTACAAGCTGGAGCTGGTGTAAAAGGTGAGTTTGAAAATCGTTTAAAAGCGCTTATTAACGAAGTTAAACAATCGGTTAAGCCAATAATTTTATTTATTGATGAAGCACACACTATGATCGGTAGTGGTGGACAAGCAGGGCAAAATGATGCTGCTAATTTATTAAAACCTGCCTTAGCCCGCGGCGAATTACGTACTATTGCGGCAACAACCTGGGCTGAATACAAAAAGTTTTTTGAAAAAGATGCAGCCTTGACTCGTCGTTTTCAGGTTGTAAAAATTGATGAGCCAACTCCTCTACAGGCGATTGCAATGATGCGAGGACTATTACCCGTAATGGAAGGCCATCATAAGATCCTGGTTTCAGATCAAGCGTTATGTGCCGCGGTAAATTTATCTCATCGTTATATTACTGGGCGTCAGTTGCCAGACAAAGCCGTGAGTTTATTAGACACAGCTTGTGCCCGTGTGGCTATGAGCCAAGCATCGACACCGGGAATGGTTGAGTCCTTACAGCGACAAATTCAGCAACTCGATACCCAGATTAATATTCTCACTCGCGAACAAAAAACCGGTGCAGATCATAAAAAATCCATTACTGAATTAACCAAGAAGCATAAGTTACTCTCAAAAGCACTTGAGCCATTAATGATCCAGTGGCAGGAAGAGTTGAGCACGGTGAAGAAAATTGCTGATTTAGTGACGCAAATCCAATCATCACAGACTGATACTGTTGCTCAATTACAGGAACTGACAGAGTTGAAGGCTAATTTAGCTGTCAATAAACAGCCTATGGTGCATTGGCAAGTTGATGAACAACTTGTTGCTGAAGTGATTTCCGACTGGACTGGGATTCCTGCAGGAAAAATGCAAAGTGATGAAATTAAAACGATTTTGAACTTGAAAGAAACCATGTCTAAGCGGGTTATCGGGCAAGATCATGCATTAGATTTAATTGCGAAAACGGTACAAACGTCGCGCGCCCAATTAGGTGATGAAAAACGCCCAATCGGTGTGTTTTTGCTGACGGGACCTAGCGGTGTAGGAAAAACTGAGACCGCACTAACCCTGGCTGAGCAAGTTTATGGTAGTGAAGATAATGTCACCGTTATCAATATGTCAGAGTTTAAAGAAGAGCATAAAGTATCCCTACTATTAGGCTCACCTCCTGGTTATGTCGGCTATGGCGAGGGGGGAGTATTAACCGAAGCTGTTCGCCGTAAGCCCTATAGCGTTATTTTATTGGATGAAATGGAAAAAGCGCATCCTGGTGTTCAAGATATTTTTTATCAGGTTTTCGATAAAGGTATGATCAAGGATGGAGAAGGGCGAGATATCGATTTCAAAAATACTATTATCATTATGACCTCAAATGCTGGAACTGAAACCACCATGGGGTTGTTTGAAGATGAACAGATTGCGCCCTCTATTACTGGTTTGCGTAAGGCGCTTCAAGATGATTTATTGGGCTACTTTAAACCCGCATTTTTAGGCCGCTTGAATGTGATTCCTTATATTCCTCTTACTCAATATATGCTTAATGAGATCACGAAATTACAATTACAGCGAGTAGCCCATCGCTTAGCAGAGCATTATCAAGCTAAGTTCACTTACAGTGATGATGTCGTTAGCCAAATCGTGTCTATGTGCCAAGATGCTGGTTCTGGCGCTCGAAATGTGCACAATATTTTACAGAATACAATGTTGCCAGATCTTTCTGTTAAGATTTTAAACAATATGGCGAATAATAAAAAAACAACTAATGTAAAAGTTAATGTCGTAAAAGAAGAATTTGTATATAAAATTTAGGTAAACATAAAGGGTATATAACCGAAAATATAAATAATCATTTAGTATTATTAATTAGGTTTTTAACATTACATTTGAGGTCTATATAATAAGGTATATACCCTTTGTGATGTTATGTAGTTATTACTGATGTAGTAATAACTATATAATATTTATATTTTTTATTTATCTAAACGATTAGTTGATTATCAAAGAACCTTTGATATAATCCTCATGCTTAATAATGAGGACTCACTATATTTAAATGGATAATACTGTTATGTATTATTTGTTGATATGTGCATTTTTAATAAATTGAAATATTAAGTTTGAATTGTTGAACTTATAAAACTGTCCATTAATGGATGACATCCACGCAAAAGGAGCATTAATAATGCAAGCGAATACATATTTAAACTATGAAGGGATTAAAGGCGAAACCACTGCTGAAGAATTCAAAGACATGATTACGGTGTTATCAGTCGATTGGAATATTAGCCGTGAGATCAGTTCTTTCACTGGTACTGCTAAAGACCGTGAAGCAAGCTCTACTCGTTTAGGTGACGTTACCATTACTAAATTGCAAGATAATTCTTCAACTGACTTGTTCAAAGAAGCAACTATCGGTAAAGGTAAAAAAGCGGTTTTTCACATCACTAAACAAGGTGACAAAATCGAAGAAATCATGCAAATCGAATTAACCGATGCAATGATTTCTAGCTACAGCGTTTCAGTTCATGGTGACCGTCCAGTTGAGACTATCACTATCAGTTACACTGAAATGATGATGGCTGTTACACCTACTGATGACAAAAACAACATTACTGCAGCGCTACGTTATGGCTACAGCGGTGTTAAAGGTCAACAAATGTAAGTTGTTTGTGATCTTAAATCTTGGGGGAACTTGTTTCCCCCAAGATCTTTATTCTTAACGACTGAGGCAAGGAATGCTTAAGGCCACTCAAAAAAATAATATCATCAGTATCACTACGCCATTAGGTAAGGATGTTCTGTACCTAACGCATTTTACTGCCTCTGAAGCTATTTCACAGTTATTTTCAATCAGCGTATCAATGTTTACTGTTGGTACTCAGATTAGTCTCGATAGTTTAGTGGGTAAAAACGTCTGTATTACATTACGTAATGCCGAAAGTGATGGTGCTGCTCGGTACTTTCATGGGGTCATAAGTCATCTCGAGTCTGCAGGTATGCGGACAGCTGCTTCAGATGATGCGCAAAATTATATTGATTATCAAGCTGTTATTGTGCCTCAAATGGCACTAATGAAAAAACGCAGCAACTGTAGAATTTTTCAAAATAAGTCTGTAATTGACATTATTAAAGACTTATTTGGTCAACATAAAGTCGAATTTCAAAATAAAACTACCAATACTTATCCTCAGTATGAATACTGCGTGCAGTATCTAGAATCAGATTTAGATTTTGTTTGTCGCTTATTGCAACAAGAGGGTATTTTCTTCTTCTTTGAGCACAGTCTTAGTGCCCATACCCTTGTACTTGCAGATGATATCAACGCCTATAAACCTTGTGCAGAAGAAAAAGTTCGATGTTTTTCAGGACATTTAGCTGAGTCACATGTATCAAACTGGCAAGGTGGAATGAGCATGGTCAGCGGTGGCTTTATTCAAAAAGGCTATGACTATGAACAACCTAAGCTTTATCCATCAGGTAATCATAATAAAGCGGATCTCCCAGAACAAAGTGCCCTTGAAGTGTATGACTATCTAGGTGAATCAGAATTTAATAAACGTGCTCAGCCTTTTGCCAATAATCAGCTTGAAGCCCTGCAAAAAGATATGAACAAATGCAGTGGTCAAGGTGATTGCCGCAGTTTCTTGATAGGTAAATTTTTTACATTTAAAGATCACGAAAACGTCAGTTATAAAGGTAAGAGCTTTGTTCTAAGTTCTTTAAGAACCTCAGCGACACAACCTAATCAGTCTGGCGCAGGCCAATCTATGTCTGGATGCGTGTATCAAAATGATTTTGAATGTGTTCCAAAAAGTACCCCATACCGTTCACAACTTCATTTGCGCAAACCATTAATTAATGGTGTGCAAACTGCTGTGGTTACTGGTGAGCCTGGTGACGAGCAACATATTGATAAATTTGGCCGCGTTAAAGTGCAGTTTCACTGGGATCGTGAAGGTGAATTTAACAGTAAAAGTTCGTGTTGGATCCGTGTCGCACAGAGTTGGGCGGGTAATAAATGGGGCGCATTTTTCTTTCCTCGTGTTGGTCAAGAAGTGCTGGTTGAATTTATTAATGGTGATCCGGATCAACCAATTATTAGTGGTGCTGTGTATAACGCAGACTTAATGCCACCTTATGCCTTACCAGCTAAAAAGACCCAGTCTGGTATTAAAACACACAGTACTAAAGACGCTGGTGCAGACAATTTTAATGAATTACGTTTTGATGATGAAAAGGGTAAAGAGTTACTATTTTTTCAAGCAGAAAAAGATCACCATCTCAATGTTAAACATGATCAAAAAGATACCATAGGTAATGACCGTTTTACTGAAGTGGTTAATAACGATAACGTTAAAATTGGCAAGGATCGCCTAGAAGATATTGGTAATAATGACAGTTTAAACGTTGGCAAAGTGCTCAATATTGAAGCTGGCAAAGAGATTGTGATTAAAACGGGCAGTGCATCTATCAAAATGAGCAGTGATGGTTCTATTTCTATAGAAGGGACAAACATCACCATAAAAGG
>NZ_JACJER010000101.1:0-16920 GCF_014164185.1 Shewanella sp. SG44-6
TTGCTTATTGCAGCTATCTTATCTGCCATCATGAGTACTATCGATTCGCAGTTGTTAGTCTGCTCTAGCGTGATCACCGAGGATTTTTATCTTAAATGGTTGCGTCCACAAGCCAGCAGTAAAGATGGATACAGGCACAATAATTAAGGCTATTAACATTAAGCAGCCTTGAAAGAAGTCAGTCCAACTCACCGCAAAAAAACCGCCGACAAAGGTATAAGATACAATAATAAATGAGCCTATTAATAAGGCGACGGTATAATCGAGACCAAAGACTTTTTCAAATAATATTGCGCCGCCGACCATGCCTGAGGAGGCATAAAAAGTGAAAAAGATCAGAATCGTTAATGCGGAAACTAATTTTAATAGCCCATGAGAGTCATTAAAACGGTTCTCAAAAAAGTCGGGTAAGGTTAGTGAATTATTGGCCACTTGGGTATAAATACGCAGACGCTTAGCGACAAATAGCCAATTAAGCCAAGCGCCAAACACTAATCCAAAACCAATCCATGCTTCACCCAAGCCACTTAGATACACTGCCCCTGGCAAACCCAGTAATAACCAGCCCGACATATCTGATGCACCCACACTAAGAGCGGTGACTGCGGGGCCCATTTTTCGTCCGCCAAGAATATAATCATCGACAGTATCGGTTTTGCGGTAGGCCCAGTACCCAATACCCATCATTAAGGCCAAGTATCCTATAAAGGTAATGAGGATCGGTGTTTGAATATCCATATAGTTCTCAAGAGATTATTTTTGTGTTCGACATGCTAGCAGAAGTTAGAGATAGTTCACACTTTGAATTATTCAAGTGTAAAAAAAATCCGCTATTCAATGAAGTAGCGGATTTTAGATTGTCACCGACAGTGTTTAAATAAAGGTATTTTCAACTTCTTTTTTGACAAACTCAAGATTAGAAGCTGGTTCTCCCACCAAGACCATATAGGCATCGGCTGTTTGAAAACTTTGACCTTTATATTGGTTATCAGCAAAAGCTTCTTCTAATACAATACGCTTCTCAATGGGCACAATGAACAAGGTGACCTTATTGCCATTCTCGTCAGCCATGACTAAATGCAATGATTTGACACCTTGAAAATCACAATATGAGGTGAAAAAAACACGCCCTGGTTGTTTGATAAACTTTGAGTCACTCAATCCATCGACACTGGCGAGTTTAAAATTAACATCATTAAAGCCAATATCCTGTTCCATGATTAATGCTTTGGTTTCATGGTGTACATGAGCTAGCGAGTTTTCGCTTAAGTTTACTGGCGTAAAACGTAATAAACTAAAACTGACTCCGACGATAAAAGCCACTGATGCAGCCACCGCCATCATGTAGCGAGTATGTTTTTTGCTTTGTTGATGTTGGCTTAATTGCTGTCGCAAAATCAATTTATCAGCTAAATCATCTGGGACACTAATATTGAGTGCTTGCATGAGTTTATGGTCAAATGCTTTTAGATCTTTGATAAATTTTGCATCATCTTCATGTTCAGCTAAATGAGTTAAAAATTCATCTGACTGATTATTGGGGTCACCGTATGCTTGGCGACGAAACTGTAGATCATCCATTTGATTGACCTCTTACCTCTGGTGCTTCGAGAGCGTCTTTTAACTGGTTTCTGGCTCTAAATAAACGCGTCATTACCGTATTTCGATTCAGTTCAAGTATGGCGGCAATTTCATCGCCACTAAACCCGCCAATCAGCTGCAATAACAAAGGTTCTCGGTATTCAATATCGAGTTTACCAATTTGACGACGCAACCAATACTGTTCAGTGTCTTCTTCATGACTTGTGGATAATACATCCTCAAGTAAATCTTGTTCTACGTCGCTGTAGTTAAATTGTTTACGTTCAAAACGTCTGGCATTTTCACGCCTTAAAATTGTGATCAGCCATGCCTTAGCAGCTTTATCATCGTTTAACGAGTCTAAAGACCGCCACGCTCTTAAGAACGTCTCTTGGGTGATATCCTCAGCAACATGTTTATCACCACATAACCAAAAGGCGTAGCGAAATATGTCGGTATGAAGTGCCCTGACAAGGCTATCGTATCGTCGTTGTTTTGTTAGCATCTCAGATAAGACCGCGGGTTCGGACTTTTTCTTTCGCAGGGAATCGAACATTTTTTAACTTTGTTGAGTTAATAATAACTAACAGCTTAAAAAGCGGGGGGATTAATAGCAAGCTAAATAGCAGAACCTGTCTGCTATTTAGCTTTTAAATATTAGGGATTTAGTTGTTTAATTAATGATTTTTTACCTGCATCAGGTTGCCGATAAGCCAAAATCGCATCCATAAGTGATTTTTTGTCAATTGCTTGTGGATGATTACTGTATTTATCTGCTTGTAATTTATTCAGTGCCGCCGACAGTTGCTCAGATAAGCTACTGATTTGCGTTAGCGTCATAAATTTTCCGAAGCGTTCACTAAAATAGCCTTGTACAGCGACAATAGCATCACTGCTATCGTTACGGTCACATGCATCGATAATAGCATCGAGGCCTTTTGCGTTGGTTTTAGGCTTTGTTTTTTGACTTTTATTGTCATCATCTGTGTATGGCTGTGCTCGGTTTGCCGATACCGCCTTACGCCATAATACTAAGGTGATAAGCCATAATATACCCAGAACGGCACTCAATAGTGGCCAATATCCGCGACCTTGAACTGCGCTAAAATTATCAACGGGTGGAATGTCTGTGGTTGCCGTTGAGCTGCCGATTACGTTAATTGTTCGTTCTGGTAACGTGGCAAATTGTTGTTTTTTAAGATGTGGGTTCCACCAAGGTACACGGATCTCAGGTAGGGTATAGGTTCCTGGTTTTGTTGGCACAATCGCGGTAGTGATACTGTATTGCGACACGACTTGGTTGTCGCGAACAAAAGTTTGTCTTACTGGTTTTTCTGGGTAGGCTTTTAAGCCTTCAGTCAGCGGAATATCAATATCTGGTAAACTGGTGTCATCAGTATTGGATGCGATTAAACTAATTGAACGGGTAATTGGGCTACCGACTTCAAATTCACTAACATCTTCTGGCCAAGTTTCTTTTAATACTGCAATATCGCTGACTAACCATTTTCCTTTATAGCTTGGGGGAATAGGGTTGATTTGAATTACCTGCCTTTCGGCTGCAGTTTGTATTGGTCGACTTTCATTAAAACCAAACATACCTCCACGCCTAGGAGCCTCGACAATAACATCACCCGAAAAGCCGGCGCCATTAATCACCAACTCTCCAGGCAGATCAGCAATAATCCCATAAGTACGTTCAATCACTCTAAAACGGCGGCCATCGACAATTTCGCTTCCGTCTTTATCCTCACCGATTTGCTTGATTTGTGCCCCTTCAATGGCTGGAGCACTGAGCACTCCACGTTGTAATTCTACAGCAAGATACAATTTTACTTTATAGGTGATTAACTGGCCGACATAAGCATCAGAGGCACTCGTCGATATTCTCATGAATACATTTTCAGCTTTGTCGGCTGTTGTGCCTTGTGGGATCACTTTAAGATTAATCGGGTTTGAACTCACGCCTTTGATGTTAAATGCGGGAATGGTGATATTACCTACTGATTTAGGTGATAATAATATCTGCCAACGAGTTTCTTTTGTGGTGTCAAAATTAACCATTTTGGTACTGCGACCTACACTGGTTCTGCCGACAATAAAGTTTTTCAGTAATATCGAAGTGTCCAATTCGTTGGCACTGAGATCGTCATCAGCAGTTACATCGAGTACGAAGTATTCACCTGCAACCACAGGGTTACGGTCTACAGTTGCTTGTACTTGGCTCATTGCAAATACAGGGGCTGCAATAATCAATAGCAATAAGCTAAAAAAAGTTCTAATTACCACTGTTCATTATCCTCACGTGGTTGACTGTTTTGACGACGTTTTTGATATTCAAGTTGCATTTTATTACGGATTAATACTTGGGGATCTTCATTGATAGCGCGAAGAGCCCTTTCCATGTCCGCTGGCAGTGAATCTTGATTCATCTGCGATGCTGATACCATTTCAGCTGGTTTATCTTGCGAATTACCTTCGGCGTTTGCAAGGTCAGAAGCCTTAGCTGCGCTCATCTTCTGTTTATCATCAGTAGGCTGATCTTCATTTTTGCTCGCACTGGCTTGCATGCTAGATTCATTACTTTCAGGTGAGTCTTGCGATTGATCATTTTTGGGTGAACCCTTGTTATCATTAGTCTTTGGTGATGATTGTGGCTCTGAGCTATTTTGTTGTGAGTCATTTTTTTGCTCACCTGACGGCTGATCATTTGATGCTGATTGAGATTGTTTTTCATCTTGCTTTTGATCTTTTTCAGCTGACTTATCGCTGTCAGAGGAGCTATCATTACTGTCTTTAGATTGAGTTTCAGCGCGCTGATCTTGGTTTTGCTGACTCGATTGGTCTTGTTGACCTTGCTGGTTTTTTTGTTCACCGGGCTTAGACTTATCCGGTTCTGACTGTGGTGATTTGTCTTTATTAGAAGATTGCTCAGAAGATGAGTTTTGATCATCTTTTGAGTCGGATGAGTCTTGTTGTGATTTATCCGACTCTTGTTCTGATGAGTCTTTTTTCTGTTGTTCGAGCAGTTGTTGAGCTAAGGCTAAATTCTGTTCTGCTTCTATAAAAGGTGATTGCGCGGCAATCGCTTTTTGATAACGAGTAATGGCTTCTGGGTAGTTTTTCAACTGCATCAATGCATTACCTTGGTTGAATAACCCTTGGGCAGTATTATTTTGTTCAAACTCAGCCAGTGCCTGTTGATAATTACCCGCTTTGTAATGTGCAGAGGCGCGCCATTGAGTGTCTTTAAATTTGTCAGCAGCTTGAGCAAACTCACCTTGCTGAAAGGCCGATTCGGCTTGTTGATCTTGGGTTTGCCATAAATCTTGCCACATCGACGCTTGTGCTGGTTGACTGTGAGTTAGGCCAAACGCCATTGCTGCAGACAATAGCAAAACAGGATTAAGCATAACCGTTAATAATCCTTGTCTAAAACTCATTAATATTGGGATGACTAATAACATTGCCAGATATGGCCCGAGATCTTGCCAAGTCTCACCAGCGAGTTCTGTTTCACTCGCTTTGCCGTCTGAGGCTAACCATTGTGTAAGAGTTGAAATATCGCTGCCATCTGTTTGCGCTGGCACTAGGATACCCTGATGTTGCTTTACTAGTTTTTGTAATAAACCATAATCGGTTTTAGCGACAACCACTTCATTACTGTTATCTCGCAATAACTGACCATCAGCTAAACGGATCGGGGCGCCTTGTTTACTGCCAAATGCCATAATAGATAAACGATAACGGTCGTTGACGGCACTGGTTGCTTGATTAAATTGCTGTGCAGAAATGCCATCGGTCATGACAATAATGTCGCCACTGACATGGCCACCTTGAGCTAATAGTTTCTCTGCCAGTGATAATGCTGCTGCTAAATTAGATCCTTTGGTTGGCATAATATCAGGTGATAATGTGGGTAATAAATTTAAAATGGTGCTGCTATCACGAGTTAACGGGCTGATAGTGTAAGCGTCACCAGCGTAGGCAATGAGTCCTGTTTCGCCTTCTTTGAGTTCGTTTAGTAAATCGGTAGCTCTAAATTTAGCATAAGATAAGCGATTCGGGCTTAAGTCTGTGGCATACATAGACTGCGACATGTCCATAATGAGCACTCTACCTTGCTCAGTAGCAAATACCGGCAAACTTTGTTTATTCAACGCTGGGCCGGCAAGCGCAATCACTGCAATTATCCAGCAGGCAATCAGTACCCATTTAGGTTGATGAGTTTTCTCCACGGTTTGGGTCACCAGTAACTGACTTAAATGCGGGGAGATATATTGTTTCCATGCTGATTGCTGGCTATGTCTACGCCACAATAATGCACTTAATATCAATACTGGAATCATGCCCAATAGCCATTCAGGGCGAATGAAATGTATCATTGTTGATCCGCCTCTTTGCTAGACTTGATTTTAGGCCATAACTGATTTGGCCATTGTTGCTGCAAACTGATTAAGAAGCTAATTAGTAATGACATTAATAAAGGCCAATAAAATAATTCACTTTTTGGGCGGTAACTTAATTGATCTCGGCTTACCGGCTCTAACTTGTCTATTTCTTGATAAATGCTGTTTAACTCTTCACTGTTACGAGCTCTAAAATATCGACCTTTAGTGATGCTGGCTAATTTTTTGAGTTGCTCCTCGTCTAAATCCATTGAAGGATTAATTCGCTCTTTACCAAAAATAGTACGCCGTTCTAACATTTCTGCGCCCACGCCAATAGTGTAAATGGTGACATTACGTTTAGCCGCAATTTGGGCTGCGACTTCGGGGTCAATATTGCCAGCATTATTAGAACCGTCAGTGAGGAGAATTAGTACACGGTTACTTTCATCGACTTTATCAAAACGTTTTACCGCTAAGGCAATCGCTTCACCAATAGCGGTTTGCTTGCCTACTAGGCCTATTTGCGCATCATCTAAAAACGTGGCTACAGAGCGGCGATCTAGGGTCAACGGTGCTTGTAAATAGGCATGGTCTGCAAATAATATGAGTCCGAGCCGATCTCCTTTTCGACGCTCAATAAAATCACTTAATACATGCTGAATTAACGTAAATCGATTAACCGTTTGCCCGTTTATCACCATATCTTCAATTTGCATACTGCCCGATAAATCGACTGCCATCATTAAATCACGGCCTTTGGCGGGTAATTCAATCGGGTCTCCTAACCATTGTGGCCTTGCTATTGCTAATAGAAGAAAAGTCCACATTAACCAATACCGTTTACGACTCACTTTTTGATTGACCGCGTTTGAGTGTGTCATCGTAGTAGCGATGCCTGGTAACTGTAAATGTCCACCGGCACTGTCTATATTAATACGCTTAATCAATAACGGCAGTGGCAGTAAGAGTAATAACCATGGCCAGTAAAATGCTAACATTTGGCCTCCTGATGTGGATTGTTGGATATTAAGGTCGCATCACTAAAAGCATGCTTATTGTTGAGCCAAGCTTGTGCTAACTGGAGTAATTGGACTTTTTCGGCTTGATCTAAGCCGCTCGCTTGGTGACGCTTAACGAGTAATTGTCCTATTTTATGTTGTTGATCTGGCGCGAGACGAGTATCTAACCAATCAAACCAAGGTTGACCATTGAGTTTAGCGAGGTGTTCTCGTGGTAGATAAGTTAATGCGGTACGCTTGAGTAAGCTATTGACTTGTGCTGCAAAGCTATCATCTTCGACATTATAACTTTGTAAAAGTGTTAGGGCTATTTTGCGTGGAGCATGATATTGATGTTGTTTATATAAACGCTTGCCCAACCAAACGGCTAAAATAATCAATACGGCTGCGATTATCCAATATCCTGGCGCAATCGGCATGGTGCTGATCGGGGCGGGTAACGCAATATCGTGCAATTGAGCTAAAGCTGATGCGTTGGCATCAATTGGCATTGGTTGTGATGGTATGTTTGGCGTGGTCATTTAACGTAAAATATCCAATTGGGCACAGAGCGGTTTAGCGGCATCAATTAATTTTGGTTGCACTTTAATCAAATTCATTAAAGCAAAAAATTGTTGTTGCTGCGCTTGTTGATTCGCTAACCAAGCCTCGTAACTTTGCCGAGTTAAGGTCAATTGTTGTTGGCCATCTCGAACGGGTAAGGCAAATTGTTTTGGTAACGCCAAGGTTCCTTGTCTTAATGGATCGGTTACCACAAATGCTCCGATATCACAGTGACGTGATAACTCAGTTAATGGTGCTAAGCATTGTTGGTTAATATGTTGACCGTCGGTAATAATCCAGATTAGAGAACCAGGTTTTGCAATACGTTGTAAACGTTGACAGGCTTTAAACATATGGCCTGGATCAGGTGACAATTGATTAATTTGCTTTAATTGCTGCTGATGAACATCAATTAACCCCGACGTTAATTGCAAAATACCTTGGCGGCGACTTCGCGGTTTAAGTTCTAAGTGATTAGTTTCACTGGCGATTAACGCCCCAAGCCTGTCGCCATTATTGATTGCATTCCAACCTAATGTGGTCGCTAAATGGGCTATCTGGACAGATTGAAGTAATAATTGCGAGCCAAAATATGAGCTGTGGCTCAAATCTATCAACAGCAGGATAGGACGTTCGCGTTCTTCCACAAATAACTTAGTGTGCGCAACTCCGGTTCGCGCAGTTACTCGCCAGTCAATGGTTCGAACATCATCACCATTTTGGTAATGACGAACTTCAGCAAACTCCATACCGCGGCCTTTTATTTGACTGCTTCGATGGCCCGACAAGGCTGCTTTTGCCCGCGATTTATGATCGGGGAGGGCGCGCGACAAGCTTTGGCAAGCAATTAATTCTTGCTCATTTAAGCTCATACCATCACTGTAAAGGGGTAATGAGTAGGTTTGGTTCATCATAATCTAATCATGCTCAATAATAAGTGCACCTATTGCAACATCTACGGTACGGCAACTTGACTCAGAATATGATCAATCACTTGATCTGCCGTAACACCTTCAGCTTGAGCTTGATAGCTGAGTAACAAGCGGTGTCGTAAAACATTAGGCGCAACCGCTTGAATATCTTCTGGCGATACAAAGTCTCGTTCATACAGCCAAGCACGTGCTCTTGCACAACGTTCTAATGAAATCGTGGCGCGCGGACTGACTCCATACTCGAGCCATTTTGCTAAATCTGCGCCATATCTTGCTGGTTGGCGAGTCGCCATAATAATCTCAACGATGTACTTTTCGAGTGGCTCAGCTAAATAAATATCTAATGCCTGATCTCTTGCTGCAAATACATCTGCTTGCGCAACAGGATCTATCGTTGGTAATTGGTGTGTCTTAGCCTCTTTACGGGACTGGCGTAAGATTTCGCATTCGGTTTCGGCATTGGGGTAATCGAGGTTTAAATGCATTAAAAAACGATCTAACTGTGCCTCAGGTAAGGGGTAGGTACCTTCGTTTTCGAGTGGGTTTTGGGTTGCCATGACTAAAAAAAGTGGCGGCAGAGGATAACTGTGTTTTCCTACAGTAACTTGGCCTTCAGCCATGGCTTCTAATAAAGCAGATTGTACTTTGGCAGGGGCTCGGTTAATTTCATCTGCAAGGATTAAGTTATGGAAAATGGGCCCTGCTTCAAATTCAAATGTACCGGTTTGTTGGCGATAAATATCGGTACCGGTTAAATCAGCAGGCAGCAAATCGGGCGTAAACTGAATACGATGAAACTCACCTTCGACACCGTCGCATAGTGCTTTTACCGCTCGCGTTTTTGCTAAACCTGGTGGACCTTCAACTAATAAATGACCATTTGCGATAAGTGCTATCAGCAAGTTTTCTGTTAATACGGGTTGACCTAAGACAACAGTATCTAAATAGGCGCGGAGTGAGTGAAAACGACTTAACGGCATAGTAGTACTCAATTTATTTAGTTGGCATTGGGTGTATTAAATCCTATGTTATGAATTCTATTGGTTTTTGGCTAGTAGGATTAACACAATTTAACTCTTTATGAAGTAGATAGTTGTAAACGCCTGTTTAAAACCGTTCAATAAAAAGTTAGAATCAGGTCACACTTTGATGGTCTGACCAGATTATCTGGCAACATATAAACTTACCGGCTGAGCCGAGATGAGCTAACAATAATAGAGGGTGACACATGAGTGATAGACAACAAGTAACGAATTCCCGGGGTGAACGCATTGCGATTGTTGCCGGTTTAAGAACACCATTTGCAAAACAAGCAACAGCCTTTCATGGCGTATCTGCGCTAGATATGGGCAAAATGGTGGTAAATGAGTTGCTGTCTCGCTCTGAAATTGATCCTCAATTAATTGAACAACTAGTGTATGGCCAAGTTGTACAAATGCCAGCAGCGCCAAATATAGCCCGTGAAATTGTACTGGGTACCGGAATGAATGTGTCAACTGATGCCTATTCTGTCACTCGAGCTTGTGCAACTAGTTTCCAGTCTGCGGTTAACGTCGCTGAGTCAATTATGACTGGCAACATTGAAATCGGTTTAGCGGGTGGTTCGGATTCTTCTTCTGTGTTACCGATTGGTGTATCAAAGAAGCTGGCACATGCTTTAGTCGACTTAAATAAAGCACGCACTTTTAAGCAGAAATTTGCGATTGCACGCCGTTTAGGTTTGAAAGACTTAATGCCTGTCCCGCCTGCGGTTGCTGAATATTCAACGGGTTTGTCTATGGGGCAAACCGCAGAACAAATGGCTAAGACTTATAGCATCAGTCGTGCCGATCAAGATGCATTAGCGCATCGTTCACATACATTAGCCACTGACACCTGGAATTCTGGCGTGCTTCAACAAGAGGTGATGACAGCTCATATTCCACCTTTTAAACAATTTATTGACCGCGATAATAATATTCGTGAAAACTCTGTATTAGAGTCTTATGCCAAATTACGTCCCGCATTTGATCGTAAACACGGTACCGTGACTGCCGCGAATAGTACGCCATTAACTGATGGTGCATCGGCAATCATTTTAATGAGTGAAGGTCGAGCCAAAGCTCTAGGTTATCAGCCAATTGGCTATATCAAAAGTTATGCATTTACCGCTATTGATGTTTGGCAAGATATGTTAATGGGGCCGTCTTATGCCACGCCATTAGCACTAAAACGCGCAGGAATGGAATTAGAAGATTTAACCCTCATTGAAATGCACGAAGCATTTGCGGCGCAAACATTAGCTAACATGCAAATGTTTGCTTCAAAGAAATTTGCTGCAGAGAAGTTAGGTCGTAGTCGCGCCATTGGCGAAATCGACATGAGTAAGTTTAATGTTTTGGGGGGCTCGTTGGCTTATGGCCATCCTTTTGCGGCAACCGGAACACGTTTGATTACCCAAGTGTGTCGAGAGCTTAAGCGTCGTGGTGGTGGAACTGGATTAGCGACAGCTTGTGCCGCAGGTGGTTTAGGTGTTGCAATGATTTTAGAGGTGGAGTAATGAGCATGGAAAAAACATTTAATTTAGCTCGTCGTGACGATGGTATTGCGATTTTAACAATGGATGTTCCTGGTGAAACCATGAACACCTTAAAAGAACAATTTGGCCCTGAAATTAGTGACATTTTAACCGAAATTAAAGCTGATAATAGTATTAAAGGCTTGGTGGTTATTTCTGGCAAGGCGGATTCATTTGTTGCTGGTGCTGATATCACAATGTTAGCCGCTTGCAAGAGTGAAGCTGATGCTAAAGCATTGTCACAACAAGGTCATGTGGTTTTTTCTGAGCTTGAAGGCTTATCCATTCCGGTTGTTGCCGCTATCAACGGTGCTTGTTTAGGCGGTGGTTTAGAGTTAGCGCTAGCGTGTCATTTACGTGTATGTAGCGATGATAAAAAAACCATGCTAGGTGTGCCTGAAGTACAACTAGGTCTGCTGCCTGGCGGCGGTGGTACACAGCGTTTACCTCGATTAGTCGGAATTGCAACTGCGTTAGATATGATGCTTACTGGCAAGCAAATTCGTCCTAAACAAGCATTAAAAATGGGTTTAGTGAATGATGTTGTCCCTAACTCTATTTTGCTTGAAACTGCGATTGAGCTAGCAAAAAAAGGCAAACAAGCTGCAAAACCTGTGGTGCAATCTAAAATTAATCAGTTTTTAGAATCATCTTCATTTACTCGCGATATTATGTTTGATCAAGCTCGCAAACAGGTAATGAAGAAAACTCAGGGTAATTATCCTGCACCTGCCAAAATTATTGATTGTGTTCGCCAAGGTATGAATAAAGGCATGGTGAAAGGGCTTGAGGTTGAAGCGACCCATTTTGCTAATTTGGTGATGTCAAAAGAGTCTGCTGCATTACGTAGCTTGTTCTTTGCCACTACGGAAATGAAAAAAGAAACCGGTGCTGAAGGCGCTGTGCCACGTAAAGTTAAAAAAGTAATGGTATTAGGTGGTGGTTTGATGGGCGGTGGTATTGCCTCTGTTACGACTACTAAAGCTAAAATTCCAGCACGTGTAAAAGACATTTCAGAGCAGGGACTCAGTAACGCACTATCATATGCTTACAAGCTTTTAGATAAAGGTGTAAAACGTCGTCACATGACACCCATCGCGCGTGATAATGTCATGGCATTAATGACAACAACCACTGAATATACCGGTATTAAAGATGCCGATATCGTGGTTGAAGCTGTATTTGAAGACTTAGCGCTTAAACATAAA
The DNA here is from genome assembly GCF_014164185.1 of Shewanella sp. SG44-6. Taxonomy (NCBI): domain Bacteria; kingdom Pseudomonadati; phylum Pseudomonadota; class Gammaproteobacteria; order Alteromonadales; family Shewanellaceae; genus Shewanella; species Shewanella sp. SG44-6. The sequence goes on from NZ_JACJER010000101.1 coordinate 12,232, forward strand.
ATGGTTCAGGATGTTGAGCGTGAATGTGGTGAAAACACCATTTTTGCATCGAACACTTCATCTTTACCTATTGGTCAGATTGCTGCAGCGGCAAGCCGTCCTGAAAATGTGATCGGTTTACATTATTTCTCTCCGGTAGAAAAAATGCCCTTAGTTGAAGTTATTGCGCATAAAACCACATCACCCGAAACCATTGCTACTACAGTGGCGTTCGCACGCAAGCAAGGAAAGACACCTATCGTAGTTCAAGATGGTGCTGGTTTTTACGTTAACCGTATTCTAGCCCTGTATATGAACGAAGCGGCACAGTTATTACTTGAAGGTCAGCGTGTTGAGCATCTAGATCGCGCGTTAGTCAAGTTTGGTTTCCCTGTGGGGCCAATGACGTTGCTCGATGAAGTGGGCATTGACGTAGGAGCTAAAATTTCGCCAATTTTAGAAAAAGAGCTCGGCGATCGTTTTAAAGCCCCCGCAGCTTTTGACAAGTTATTAGCCGATGACCGTAAAGGTCGTAAAAATGGCAAAGGTTTCTACCAATACGGGCCTAAAGCTAAAAAAGCCAAATTGGTTGATGAATCAGTTTATAAGGTACTCGATATCGCAATAGCTTCAGATAAAGAAGCAAAAGATGTTGCAGAGCGTTGTACCATTCAAATGCTTAATGAAGCCGTTCGTTGTCTGGAAGAGGGGATTATTGCCTCTGCAAGAGATGGTGACATCGGTGCGATATTCGGTATTGGCTTCCCCCCATTCTTAGGTGGCCCGTTCCGTTATATCGACACCTTAGGTGCAAGCAATTTAGTGGCAACTTTACACGGCTATCAATCACTCTACGGTGACCGTTTCGCACCGTGCGACACGTTAGTCAAAATGGCCAGTGATGGAAGCCAATTTTATAAAAAGTAATAAGGCTGTTTTTATTTAGCGAATAAAAAGTTATCAAGTTGTAAGAAAGCGGCAATTGTTTGCCGCTTTTTTATTTATTTAAGGCATGCTTTTGCCTGATTTTTAATCAGATAGATGCCTCTTTAGGGTATAATACTCATTGTTGATGATGATAGCGTAAACTATTATGTGGGTGATATTTCGCCATTAAGCTGTCATAGCTTGGATCTGATGGCGTTAATATTATGACTTGCGAGTCAAAGATGAGTCGTAATGATGTGCTGGTAGGGATGAGATTTACAGAGTTATTTAATTTACTGACTTATTTGGAGTTAGCGATAATGCAGTTCAGTTGGTTATTCATGCTTGTTTTATTGAGTATTAGTAGTGGTTTTCTATTTGGTTTTGCAGCTTATAAGCATGGATTAGCAGTAAAGCGGTGGGGATGTGTTGGTTGTATACTAGGGCCACTTACTTACCCATTGTTTAGCACACACAAACGCTTAGCTGATATGAAGGTTTGGCGATATGGCCGTTATAGCATAGAAGGCTAATCTCATTTCAGTTTGTTATATCAAAATTCATATTTCAAATAACAAAAAAGGAGCTTATGCTCCTTTTTTATGGCTGATGGTTAACCATCAGTATCTTAAGAATTACTTCCACCAAGCTCTGGCTTGGATAACTTCAAGGTGATTTAAACCTTCAGGCAATTTTACTTTTTTACGAGCTGGTTTTGCTAAACCAAGTGCTATTTTTAGAGAAGTAAACATAGGGTTCTCCTTAAGCTATTTGAGTGTCTAGGACTTTAAGGCCCGGGATACTGGCTGTTTGCATGTCTAGCACTTTAAGGCCTGGGATACTGGCAGTTTGCATGTCCAGCACTTTAAGGCCCGGAATGCTGGCGGTTTGGGTGTCTAGCACTTTAAGGCCTGGGATACTGGCAGTTTGCATGTCTAACACTTTAAGGCCTGGGATACTGGCAGTTTGCATGTCCAGCACTTTAAGGCCCGGAATACTGGCAGTTTGCATGTCCAGCACTTTAAGGCCCGGAATGCTGGCGGTTTGGGAGTCTAGCACTTTAAGGCCTGGGATACTGGCGGTTTGGATGTCTAGCACTTTAAGGCCTGGGATACTGGCAGTTTGCATGTCTAGCACTTTAAGGCCAGGAATGCTGGCAGTTTGACTTTCGAGCTCATTTAGCGCGGTTACGCTAGCAAAAGATAATGCCGATAAAACTGCTACTGTAATCATTCCTTTAATCATTTTAATCTCTCTTATATTTAGTAATTCAGGCTCAGGGTTAAATAACAATATTATTTTGACAACTGAACTTGTACCTGCATTTGTTATGCCAAATATAAGAGAGAGTGATTTATTTTTTTATTTGGATTTCGTTGATGGTATCAAACTTAAGTTTATCGGCAGCAAGCATTAGCTCAAAGTCAGCTTCTCTAATAGGCTTACTATATATATATCCTTGAATTTCTTCACAATTAAGTGCTTTTAAGATGTTTAATTGAGCCGTTTGTTCTACACCTTCACCTACCACAGTCAGTCCCATATTGTGGGCTATGGTAATAATTGAATCGACCATCTTGAGATCTCGGTCGGATTTATCAATGTCATCGACAAAGGTTTTATCAATTTTTAAGCAGTTAATCGGGAATCTTTTTAGATATGACAAAGAGGAGTAACCGGTACCAAAGTCGTCAAGTGCCAAGCTAACGCCCATTTTTGCTAATTGTTGCATCACCTTAATCGCTTGCTCTGGATTTTTAATCACAGTCCCTTCAGTGATCTCAAGTTCTAAGTGTTTAGCTGGTAATTTTGTGAGTCGTAAAATTGACTCTATTCGTTGTTGCAGATCAGGAAGAGCGAATTGCCTTGACGATAAATTGACAGCGACTCGGCCACTAAACAGACCTGATTCGAGCCATTTTTGCGCAGCAAAGCAAGCTTTTCTTAGCACCACGTCGCCAATTTCAACAATCAAACCATTTTCTTCGGCTAAAGGAATAAATTCATTCGGTCCTATCAAGCCTAATTTAGGATGATTTAATCTTACTAATGCTTCCATACCGGTGAGACGATCTTTCTTCACATCAATTTTAGGTTGGTAATAGACTTCAAATAAATCGTCTTTGAGTGCTTCTCTGATTAAGGTTTCTATTTCAAGTTGACGTAATGCGTTTTGGTTTAATGATTCTGAATAGAACTGATAGCGATTACCACCACCAGATTTTGCGTGATACATGGCGATGTCTGCTTTACGTAATAATGCTTGCTCGTTTTGCTCATCTTCAGGGTAAAGCACAATACCAATACTAATACCAAGTACGAGTGAATCATTATTAAGAATAAAAGCTGGCTTTAAACAATTAATCACTTGTGTGGCAATGGCGGCGCATGCACCTATATCAGGATGTTGATCGACGAGTAAGGCAAATTCATCTCCTCCAAGGCGATATAGGCTGGCATGTTTGGGAATGGCTAATTTAATTCGCTCTGCTACACCAATTAATAAATCATCACCAATCTGATGGCCTAAAGAATCGTTAATACGCTTAAAATTATCTAAATCAAGCACCATTAACGTATGATGAATATCTTTTTTGACTAGGTTACTTAGTGTGACTTGCAAACTAGAACGATTAGGTAAACCGGTAAGTAAGTCATTGTTGGTCAGCTTTCTGAGCTCTTCTTCCTGTTGTTTACGACGTGTTATATCTGAGAAAACACCGACATAATGGCTGGTTTCGCCTTGTTCATTGTAGATGGCATCAATGGTTAGCTCCATTAAGAAGAAATTATCTTTACCTTTACTGGCTTCAATTTCGCCGCTCCAACGACCTTGTTGTTTTAGTAAGTTTCTTATTTGTTCAGAATAGCTCGCTGGGTAGCGAGTGAAGTTGAGTATTTCATCGACAAATTTTTCTCTTGTTAATTCACTGAGTTCGCAGCAAGCTTCATTTACTTCAACAAATTGATATTTTTCATCAAGAATAAACATCCCCTCAGAGATATTTTCAATAGCTCTTGCGAATAAACGCAATTGCTCTTCTGCTTGTTTTATATTATTGATGTCTTTAATCGTGCCAGTCATACGCAAAGGTCGATCTTTTTGGTCGCGCTCAACAATTTTTGCTCTATCTAAAATCCATATCCATTGCTGGTTACGTGCTTTGACTCGATATGCTATTTCAAAATGATCTGTCAGTGCGCTAAAGTGATCATTTAACGCTTTGGTCACCCGTTCTCTATCAAGAGGGTGGATATTACTTTCTTCATCAGGATTACCCGATCGACGACCGTCTTGAGGAAAGTCTAAAGAGCCCCAGATGTTCGAGCGGTAAATTTTGCCACTTTCAATATCCCAGTCCCACATCTCATCGCCACTTCCCCATAATGACAGTTTTAACCGCTCTTCACTTTGGGCTATTTGTTTTTGGATTTGTCTACGGCGAATTGCTGACTTTATAAATAAAGAAATTATAAATAAAGTAACAAGCATATATGTAAATAATGCTAATTTTGATAACCACCAAGGTGGAGTTATAGTCACTTTTAACTTTCTTTCTTCAGTTCGTTTCCCTGTTAGATTATTTTCTGCAAATAATCTAAATGTGTAATCCCCTGCCGATAAGTTTGTATACGTGACAGTGTCATTACCATTCGTAGATAACCAGTTTCTTTCTAAATCTTCTAGGTATTAAAATATTCAGATTATCCGTTTAGTATTAAGTTTAATGTTTTAGGTGATAGAAATGATGATTATGAATTCTTTTATTACCTAGAAGATTT
>NZ_JACJER010000102.1:0-16831 GCF_014164185.1 Shewanella sp. SG44-6
TTGTCCATAAAACCAGACTTTAACCATTGTTCCAACATTCGTTTATCTATGGCGATGTTATCAATTAGCCATTGATGCCCGATTTTGTCGAAGCAGGATTTGATGTCCCCCTCAAGAACCCATTGAGCGGACTTCTTATGACTCAGACAAATGAAACATTGGGCAATAGTATCTGCCGTGCTTCGGTTGGGTCGAAAGCCGTAGCTGTTTGGGTCGGCAAACGTTTCAGATATAGGCTCCAACGCCAAAAGATGGAGCGCTTGTTGTGCTCTATCAATCATGCATGGGATCCCTAATGGTCTGAGTTTGCCGTTTTTCTTGGGGATATAGATCCGCCTGAGCGGTTGGGCATGGTAGCCCTTTCTACTCAGTTGATTGACCGCACCTATACAACGAGCATCGGTGCTCCATGTGATGCCGTCTATTCCAGGTGTTTTGCTGCCTTTGTTTCGTGATACTCGTTTAACAGCAAGTAGTTTTGCTGCTCGCGAGTGAGTCAGTAACCATTGCAAGGCTTTGGCCTTACCGTGTTTACCTTCTCTAGTTGCCTTTGCAATACGCATTTGAAGCTTTAATACCAGCTTTTCAACTGCTTTCCAGTCAATGGATTGCCACTGAGCACTGTCAGAAGAGGCACTAACTTCAATCGAAGTCATCATTTGCGTTTCTCCTTGAATAAAGTTCTTCAAACTCTCTTGCAACGGGAGACCAGCTAGAAGTGGGCTCACTTTCGTGCCAGACATTTGTCTGTATCTGCGTCATTACAACACAACCTTGGCTTTCTCCAGCCTCCTATACCTGCATCACTATCGGCTCTCTTCGCAAACAGCTTTCCCAGTTGGGAGTGATACAGGCTTACCGTGTTCCATATGTCGCGCAATGTCAGGGTAGACGCCCGCAATAGTGCGGGGAGCATTTAGATCACGAAAGGGCATCGGATAATCCCTTTCCAGCTCCCATGCCATTTTGGCCACAGCGTATAAACCACTTCCGCTGCTTCCACAGTAACGCACCTTACGCGGATTCACGTATGTTCGTCATACTGACTCCCTAGCACTCACCCGATTGTGGTTATCAGGAGGAGCGTCCTCTCACGATTCAGCTCCCGCTCAGTATGGTACTGAACTTTGTTACGTTGTCAGGCCCGCTACTTTATTCAGAGCCTTAGGGTCATCTGGTGATACAGATGGTTCACTCAAAGCGGTGAACAGCGCTTCATACGACTTCACGTCGCACACCCGATTTGTGGTTATCAGGAGGATCGTCCTCTCACGATTTAGATCCCGATTAGTCTATGACCAATCTTCGTTACATTGTCAGGCTCGCTACTTTATTCAGAGCCCTAGGTTCATCTGGTGATACAGATGGTTCACTCAAAAGCGGTGAACAGCGCTTCATACGACTTCACGTCGCACGCCCCAAAGTCAGTTAGAGTTGATGCTTCATGTCGACAACTCACTCTCCATTTTCCATACTTTACCTAATCTGACAGAAACGCTTTAGACCATCAGGTCCAACATGCCAATTCTGTCCAGTTACCGTAATTTTATTGCAAAAGTCTTTACCTTCTGTTTGAATGTGTTTTCTGTTCGCGAACAGAAAACACAGAGGAGCAGGATTATGCTTAAACCACAAGATCTATTAGTTACTTTTAAAATTCTGAGTTATGAAATTGGTTGCTCATCTGTAGAGAGTAGAAGTCACAACTCAAGAAAGGCTCCATGGGTAATATTTGAACCAATAAGTGTGTACGACAGGGAAAAGGATGAGATTATCGTTTCTGATGAACCAGATGACTTTGAAGCTGCAGATCTAGCATTGATTGAACAGTTCATCCTAGAAGGGGAGTCGGAAGAACAACGAGCTAGTTGGAGTTATAGAAAGTTGGCGCAACAGCTTTTTATGTCCCTCAGTGAAGTAAGTCAAGCAATCAAAAGAGCGAGTAAAGCAGGGTTATTGATAAAAAGAGGGGCCAAAGGCGTCCGAGTCAATAAGACCGTACTAATTGACTATGTCCGCTTCGGTGCAGGAGTTAGCTTTTTTGTCGAGCGTGGGAAAGTTGTCCGAGGTATCCCAACCGCTAGTGCTGCTTCATCATTTAAAGATATATTCGTCTCTTCAGCTGAGTTTCCTACCGTCTGGCCTTGTGCCCGAGGGACTGTTAAGGGGATCGCCATAGCCCCTATTTACAAATCAGTGCCAAAAGCGGTTATGATTGATCCGTGGCTCTATAAGCAATTGGCATTATTAGATATTTTTAGAGTGGGTAGTGCTAGGGAGAAAGAGGAAGCAATGCCTTACCTAGCCAAGTTGAAAGGTAATGTATGACAGAACATGAAGCATTAATACTGCCCATAGCTCATGCTTTGGGTAAAGACTTATTGGAGCAGGTGGCGTTTGTTGGAGGGGCCACTGTGTCCCTTCACTTAGATGATGCTCAACCCATTGATATCAGTAGTACTAAGGACGTGGACTTTATTGTCTCAGTGTCGAGTTATTATGGTTATCAGGTGTTGGCAGAACAGCTGCGTAGTCGAGGATTCAAACCGTCTATACCCGAAAAAGGCGAAGAAGCACCAATGTGCCGATTCGAATGTGAGGGTATTTTAGTTGATGTGATGCCTGATAAAGAAGACATTCTTGGTTTTTCAAACCCCTGGTTTCAGGTCGGGCTTCAAGAGTCTGTCACATACACTCTGCCAGACGGGTTAGCAATAAAAATAGCCCAAGCTAAACATCTATTGGCCACAAAGCTTGTGGCGTTCGCTACTCGTGGTAGGGATATGCTGAGTAGTAAAGATGCTGAGGACATTGTCGTATTAGTCAATGGCAGGGATGCTTTGCTTGACGAAGTAAAAGAATCTCCCATTGAACTTAGGCAGTTCGTTCAGGAGGCAATGTCCAAATTCATCGCTAACTCTGATTTTGACTACTTGTTAAGAAATGCTCTGAATGGCGAAGAGGAAGAAAGGTTTGAAATAATTGAAGAGCGCTTTAATGAGCTTTCATCAAAGGAGTTTCTTCTTTGACCCCTAGCATTTTAGCTTGTGAAGTAGGAGGTTGTGAGCAAGTAAACGCCGATTACGCAGATCACTGGGCTGTTCAAGGTGGGCACTTCTATGTTGTTTGCGATGGCATTGGTCACAATGAGAACACTGCAGCAGCCGTAAGTGAGTTTTGTGAGCGGTTAAAAGGTGAGTTATCAGGGGGTATTATTAGTGATGAAACAGCCCTCGGTGATGCAATCATCAATGCTGTAAGGTCCCTAGAGCAACGGAGAGGCAGCTTTGCATTTTGTATGACTGCCGCATTGAAGTTGAACGATAGCTTGGTAGTTGCGCATTGTGGAGATTGTCGGTTGGGGTTCTTAACTCCTAAAGGCGTTGATTGGAAAACAGTGGACGACGTTCCTCACTATAAACTGCATCGTGACGGGGTGTTGGACAGGGACAGTTACTTGAAAGCTCGACATTTGGTTTCTTGTAAGATTAAACCTGGTGTTATAAGAGAGAGTCTAAAGGTTTACTCTTTGGACAATCCAGAACCCCAGTGCATGTTGCTATGTAGTGACGGCTTTTGGTCATATGTAGAGGTGGATCTTGAAGGGACTCCGGTTCTCAGTATGGAAGTGATTGACAGAATGCTGCCAGAATTGGCAAGCAGTGCATCTGATAATTTCAGTGTTATTTTGGTCTAGCAACTGGACGGAATTGCACTTCCTAATAAAAAACTAATTTGATTTGGCTTGGTTAAATCGCATGGCGAAACTAATAGTTGTCCATTTTTAAGTTAGCTTGAGTAACACATTATTGCCCCATTCGTTGTTACGAACACGGCTATCAGTCTCAATTGGGCCGCATCTATTGACCAAATTTTAATAATGCTACAAAGTGATTGCTGAAATGGGGGGATTTAGTATCAGCTCCAATATTTTCCTAGAAATATAATGTATCCAGTTACAGAGGACGTATGCACATTACAAAGCTCTCACTAGTAAATTACAGAAATTTTAAAAACGTAAAGTTTCTGTTTAATAAGGGAATAAATACAATTATTGGCGAGAATGGTTCTGGTAAGACTAACTTATTCCGAGCGATGAGATTGCTGCTTGATAGTTCAATGCCTCGCTCGGCAACTAAGCTTGCCGAAGGAGATTTTTGTAGGGCATTAGGTGACTGGCGTGGTCACTGGATCGTTATTAGTATTGAGTTTAATGACATTGCTGGTGATGAAGCTAGTCAGTCACTATTTCTTCATGGTACAGGAAATGCGGAAGATGAAGTTGTTACTAGAGCAACATACAATCTGACTTTCAGACCTAAAGCAAACATCCGCCAAGCATTGGCACAACTTACAATAGGGGATGTAGCTGCGCTAGGAAGGTATTTGGATGGTATAACTATTGATGATTATGAAACCGTTCTTACTGGCAAAAGCGTCGCTGATTTCAATGACCCAGTTGTATACAAAAGCATAGTTGGCGACTTCGAGAGCGTCGATTTTCCTAGGGGGTTAAATAACCCTGATGTTGGTATACGGTTGCCGAACATCCTCAATATGCCTAATGAAGTTTCGTTTTCCTTTATTAAAGCACTAAGGGATGTAGTATCGGACTTTCATAGCAACAGAACCAATCCTTTACTGACACTATTAAAAAGGAAATCCGGAAACATTAGTCAAACTGATTTCCAGCCTATTGCAGATTTAATTGAGACATTAAATAACGAGATTGAAGCTCTATCAGACATTTGTGACGTTCGTGATGATATTGTAACTACTGTCAGTGATACGGTAGGCGATACATATTCACCTAAGTCAATCTCTATTCGCTCTAGTTTGAGTGACGAGTCTGATCAGTTATTTCAATCATTAAAACTCTTTGTCGCAGAGTCAAATGATGGCCACGAGGGGACCATACATGAAATGAGTTTAGGCGGTGCCAACTTACTCTTTCTCACACTAAAGCTACTAGAATTCAAATACCAAAAAGCAAATCAATCTATTGCTAACTTTTTACTAATTGAAGAACCAGAAGCACACATCCACACGCATATTCAAAAGGCACTTTTCGACAATATCAACTATGAAAACACTCAGATAATATATTCAACTCACTCATCACACATATCAGAAGTGAGTAATATTAAGAACATGAACATTATAGGTTTTGTTGATAGTACTTGTGAAGTATTTCAACCTTCAGTAGGGCTGAATGACGAGAAAGTGGGATTCGTTCAACGTTACCTTGATGCCATCCGTAGTAACTTACTGTTTGCTCGAAGTGTTGTTTTAGTTGAAGGAGATGCCGAAGAGATCCTTATTCCTATTCTACTGAAAAAAGTTTTAGGATTGAGCTTAGATGAAATTGGTATCACTCTAGTCAACATAAGAAGTACTGGTTTCGAGAATATTGCAATGTTATTTGACAATGAAAGAATCAAAAAACGATGCAGCATTATCACAGACCTAGATAAAGCCTTCTTTGATACTGCTATTTCTCTTACAGATAGTGACTCAGATAAAAAGAAGAAAGAGAAAGCCCTCGGCTCTCAAGAAACTGGCCTTGCTCGTAAAGGAAGGCTTGATGACTTCTGTCAAAATAACCCTTGGGTTTCGACTTTTTATGCAGATCATACGTTTGAGGTTGATTTCATACAGTCATCCAACAGTAATTACCTCAAGATAATTGTCGGAGATGTGTACACTCAGCAAGCTACGATACAAACTGCTACAACTGAACTATCTTCAACTGATATTGCAATCTCAGGTTCAAGAGCATTAACTATGGCAAACTATCAAGGTAAAGGTTGGTTTGCTCTAACACTAGGTAAGGTAATTGATTTTAAAGTAGCTATTCCAAACTACATTTTTGATGCTATCAAGTTTGCGCACGGAGACTTCAATACAGGACTTACTTTCAAAATACTTAAGCACCGTTATGAATCAGTAATTGAGCATGTCAAAATCGGCAGAAAGAATGTTGAAATGGCGACTGCGCAAGGTGATATGAATCTAAAGCAGCAATGGGAAACGTACCTGAATCTATATGAGGCTGGCTTAGCAATATTCACTCCTAAGTGGGAAGCATTTAATCCAGTCTATGACGACATAACTACACTCAAGATCGACCTGATGAATGATTTACCTTCTGAGAAAAACGATATATTAGCAAGGATCTAATCATGTTTATGTGGGATGAAGGTGACCTAAACGATGAACAGATTGCAGCGATTAACGAACCGAATAATGTATTTTTAATTGCATGTCCAGGAAGTGGTAAAACGAGGACTCTTACCTACAAAATTGCTTCAAAGCTTTCAGGTTTAGAGGATCCTAAAAAATGGGTCGTTGCCATTACTTACACGCATAGAGCAGCAGATGAGATACGCGATCGAATTGAAATTCTTGGTGTAGATATATCTCAGTTGTGGATCGGTACTATTCATGCGTTTTGTTTGGAATGGATATTGAAGCCATATGGCCTATATCATGACAAGCTTAAAAACGGATTTAAAATAATTAATTCTTATGATTCTGAAGAAATAATATCCCAAATATGCTCTGGTATTCGCACCGAACGGATTTGGTATGGAGAGTGTAGCCATTACTACACTCCTCGAGGATTAACATTGACTTGCGCTGGAAGTAAAATTTTATTAGCAAGACAGGTATTAGATGATTATCACAGTCATCTTGCAGAAAATGATCAAATCGACTTTGAGCAAATACTATATTTTTCCCATGAAATCTTATCTAGTAAATCATCTATTGCTAAAATATTAGCAAATTTGTTCTCTTATGTTCTTATTGATGAATATCAAGATACCAAAGAGATACAGTATTCAATTGTTGCGAGTATTATAAAAGCCAGCCAAGGTAAGATGAGAACCTTCATCGTTGGTGATCCTAACCAAGCTATCTACGGTTCACTCGGTGGCTACGCAATAACAAAGTTGGAACTTGAGCAGTTAGCCGAAGTGTCATTTACTCCAATGGCATTAGATAAGAACTATAGAAGCTCTAGAAAGATCATAGACTATTATCGTAATTTTAATGTTACCCCTAGTGCAACTGTTGCTGAGGGTGAACATCGCGATCACCCTAGCATTATTACTTATGATCAGATTACTCATAAGGATAACTTGGTTGATCAAGTCAGTAGGCATATTGAGCATAGCATTCAAAATCTGGGTGTCTTAGAGAAGGAAATTTGCGTTATTGCACCTTGGTGGATGCACTTGGCTGCATTGACTCGTAACCTAGTAAACAGGTTACCTCAATATAGTTTCGATGGACCTGGTCTAGTGCCTTTTTCAAGAGATATTGATAACTTTTGGTTCAAGTTGGCTCAAATTATCCTAACAGAGCCATCACCTAATATGTATGTTAAGCGTATTCGGTGGGCATCTGATGTTCTATATGACATGGAACTTGCGCTGGTCGATGTTCATTCAATCCTCCCTAAACAGTTACTAAAGACCATCAATTCTATTTCGATAGATGAAGACGACGGTTTGACTTATCTTCGAGCTTTCTTTGAAGCATTGTTCAGTGAATTGGAAATAGATTTCACACTATATCCAATGTTAGAAGAACATCACGAGTCATTTTTTAATAGTTCACAAAAGAGGATAGATCGTCTAAGTATAGATAATGAATTGTTTGCGATGGATATTGAGGCTTTTCGCAAAGCATTTAAACCCAGAACTGGAATCAAAGTTTCAACAATACATGGAGTTAAAGGAGGAGAATATGACGTAGTTATCTCCTTTGGCTTACTTCAAGATTTGGTTCCGAATTCAAATGACCCCTCTATTGAGAGTGCTAAAAAATTACTCTATGTTATTGGTTCTAGAGCCAGAAAGAATCTGCATCTTATTTCGGAAACAAGAAGAACTACCGGTAGAGGTCGATATAAAAGAGAGTACCAGCCTACAGAAATTCTCCATCAGTTGAATTTTGCATACGATCCAAATTTAATATGACACATGAGAATTGAAAGTATTCATGTTTTTTTAGGTTGATAGCTTTGCACATAACCTGTCAATGCACTGGGACGCAGCATATCTGTACCGGTGTTTTAGGCATTATACCTATGGATAGAGATAAAGATGGCTAATATTGCTAGTGATATAGAAAACAGACCTAAAGAGTTATGGGATTTGCCAAATTACGGCTGCTTACCAGATAGGGGCTTTAAAATTGATTTAGCTGGGGCAGTTGGTGAGTTCTTGGCACATGACATTTTCGATTTAGATGGCACTCAACCTATTGAAAGTAAAATAATGGGGCTTTCAAAAGAATTTCATAATGGTCTCCCTGTTATTAGTGTGAACCCCTCGAATGATGCTATCGAGTTCTATAAGGCTCGGGGTGATCAGTTTCAAATGGTCAATGTCGTTGTTTGTTGTTATGGGTTCGAAGAGATTGGTGATCAATTTTTTGGTTTGCCTTATCACGTGTCACTGCGACCAGCTCAAAAAAGAGGTAAGCCAGCAAGTGTAAGTGCAGAGTGGATCAAACATATGGACTTAGAAAGAGTGTTAGATGGTTCTCCTCACTATATGGGCTTTAACCCTTTTACTGATGCATTTGGTTTATATGCCACAGGCCCTGTCCATTTAAATAAAGATCTATGTTCAGATGTTGTTGGCTTTGTGTATAACATCTACTTTCTAGCTAGTAATTATGATAAAAATGATGTAAATGACCCTGGTATGTGTACGTCTCTACTTGGTAATAATAAAGCTGCTTTAGCAGATTATAGAAAATATCGTTTCTCTCGTTACTTCAAATTATTTACAGATCTAAAACCAGTAAAAATATGGGGGTGTGATTCGCCAATTGAATTATTTCTCTTACAAGCAATGAATAGTTTATCTTTAAAACCAAAAATACAGATGAATATCTTTAAAGACGGAACTACATTCCCTTCATTACAGTCAATGTGGGAAAATGGTAAAAGGTCAAAAGCTTTGAGTAAAATGATCTCTGAAGCTGACTTTTATTTTGAAGAGCAGAAAGTTGCAATATTCTGTGATTCGGTTGCACATCACTCATCAGATGAAGCGATAGCTAAAGACAAAGCTATAGATGAAAAGCTTGAGGAAATAGGTATACGCAGTCTTAGAATATCAGGCCCTGATATTGTTGCTTCACCGTTAAATTGCGCTATAAGAATTCGTGACTTTATCGCAAAATAGGTATAAACAGGCCTTAAAGTAGAATTCATAACAGTTGGCTTAGTTACGTTTGGCTTAATATTGTAATCAACTATTACGGACAGTTTAAGACGACGTTAACCCATAGAAATTTTAATCCGAAAGTCACAAAGTAGAGTTAGGAATCTAACTCAAAAATGTCCAAAACAAGCTTGGTAGGCCCTAATGTAACGTCCAGTTTTTATAGACCACTACAATGACCTCTGAGGAAATAATAAAACTAATGGTTAGGACAAACTTTACAATGGTAGCATTCGTTCCGGCCTCCACCGGACACGCTATGCGTGCCGATGAATCTAGTGTTAACAAATTTAGATTTACTAATGGATTATGTTCGTTCTAAAGGAGTGTTAAATTGAGAAACCTACTAAAAGCATCTTTCGCAGTATTATTTTTTTGTATATCAGTCCCTTCATTTTCAAATGATAGTAAACTTTGCCAGTATTTAAATGATATTGATCCTGCAACATCTAATAAATTATATACCCTTGTCTATCCAGCAAACGGCATAAGACCAATGGCTAGCATGTTTAATCCTGCAAGTGTCTGTCGTAACATGATTTCATATTCAAATAACCTTAAAAAAGATATCGATTCCGGTTGCCAATACTTATCAAAGGATAGGTGCGAAGGAGTTAAGTTTGATTATAAAAAGACTTCTGGAATAGTTGACTCGTTTCTTTATGAGGCGTCACTAGTAAAAATCAAGCAAGATGATATTTCACAACAAAATCAAAGGGCAACTGAGATTGCTAAAGAAGAAAATAGAGTGTCAATTCAACGACAAAAGCTAATCGCTGAATTAAAGCAAGTTGAGGATGAAAAAAAATACCAGATCGAAGTTAACAATCAATTGATGAAAAACTGTGAATCAAATTTTAATTTACTAAAAAAATATGACGTTACAGTTTTAGGTATGTATAAAAATAAAGTTTCTGACTTAGAAGACGCTATAAATCATAAAAAGTATAAATATGCACTGACATTAAAGAATGAGCTTATTTCTGATGGACAAATCAAAAGTAAATTAAAGGTATATGGCAACGAAATAAAAAAGTGTTATAAATTAGATTCATATATAGATTTTGAGGCAGAAATAAGTAATGACTTACAGGTTTATATGAATAAGGAAGCTAGTTCTACTACAACCTTAGATAAGCATATTTCACGTGAATTATTACCAAACAGAATCAACAGCTTATCTGAAAACAATCTAAGAGAACTAACTTATTTTAGTCTATTATCTGTAGGAGTAAAAAATGATATAAACGCGATACGAGTCTTGTCGCAACCTGAAGTTTTCAAAATGGTGCAAGTAGGCCTTCTCAAGAATGATTTACTGTGTGCGAAACTCGAAAGTGTAGTAGAGATTGACATGAAATCACAATATGAAGCTACATGCGTTACTTTTCGAGGAGGATCTAAAAAGTCTTCATATATTATCGATAGCTTAAATGGTGTAGCTTTTGAGTTCTAAAATAAAGGTGCATATAATTCGAGATGTAAATATGTTTATTTGGTATGTAGTAGCTCACAGAGTTTGGTCACTTGATTAGAGTTTGACCACTTCTATCACCCTAGTGTTTGAGCTTCGCCATACATATTGTAATGTAAACGATAGGATTCAGAGTATTAGTTCTAGCTCGCTTTTGTCCAGGTACGGTTTAGAGTGACCACTCTAAGCCGTTATTGCCCCAAAGTTACTTAGAATCAAAACTCTATTTAACAATGCTTGCCTTCGTTTTCCATACAAAATTTAATTGATACTGCTCTTTTACAGAGACCATTTTTTACTGCCTAGATTGCATAATCTAATGAGCTGATTTTATATACAGTTATAATGCATTTTGGTTTAATTTATATAAAACAAGATAATAAGTAAATCCAAGGTAGTAAGTATCAATTATGCGATTAAACTTAACTAATTGATATTTTAGTAAATAAATTTTATGAACACTTTATTTAGGCTACATCAGTTTGTTCTTGGGTTTTGCGAATATCTTATTGCTTTACATCAACGATATTGCAAATGTAGGATGATATTGATCAATATTTTAAGCGGTCGACTTTATTTGGCGAGCCGTTCAATAAGCTATTAAACTAAGCCGCTGCGCGGAGCCAAATCAAGCTTCAATTGACTGTATTACTCATATTGAAGCAGCACACAGCAATGACAAGGGAATTTCAATGAAATACGTAAAAACCAAGCTATATGATCAGTTCGAAACTACTCTACAGCCCAGAGTCAGCATCAAAAAAGGAAAACCCTATAGTATAAAGCGTACCAATTAACCTGGACTAGGCATCGACCAAGTCAAACAAGAGATTTATGCGCAGCAAACAGCGCAACGCATAAGTACTAAAACGTTAGCCAATCGTAACTTCACACAAATGTAGAGTAAAAAAGAATGTTTGAATGGATCGCAAGTCCAGAGGCGTGGGTAGCATTAGCAACCCTGATAGCCTTGGAGATTGTTCTTGGAATAGACAACATAATATTTATATCAATACTTGTTGGCAGATTGCCAGAAAAACAGCGGGCTAAAGCTCGACAGATTGGTCTATTTTTAGCTATGGGCACTCGGTTACTACTGCTTTTCAGCTTGGCTTGGGTTATGGGCTTAGTTGAGCCTTTGTTTATTGTCTTCGGAAATGAAATATCTGGTAGAGACATCATACTAGTTATAGGTGGGCTTTTTCTTCTCGCAAAATCCACACACGAAATACACGGTAGCTTTGAAATACAAGAAGCATCTCAGGCACAGGTTGCAGCCTCCGGGTTTATTTCGATCCTCATTCAAATTGCTATCCTTGATGTTGTGTTTTCACTTGATTCGGTAATAACTGCTGTAGGGTTAGTTGATCATCTAAGCATTATGGTGATAGCAATAGTTGCATCGGTTGGCGTTATGCTTGTAGCTGCAAAACCAATAGGTGATTTTGTAGATGCGAATCCTACAATCAAAATGTTGGCATTGTCTTTCTTGATATTAATAGGATTCACTCTTATAGCAGAGGGGTTCGATGTTCATATACCAAAAGGTTACGTTTACTTTGCTATGGCTTTTTCCTTCTTCGTGGAGATGCTCAACATAAAAATAAGAGATCGCAGAGCAAAAGCTATTGAGACAATCCATCTAGCAAAAAAAATCACTGAAGATGAAAATACCTAACAAGTACATCATGCAAGGACTGGAATAGACTATCACCTTTTTCGCGCTGCGCGGCAAAAAAGCCGCCAGCTTACCAGGCTGAAAACGCAGGCATTAACGACTCTCATAGTCATACTTTTCCTAATGGTAATAAGCTAACACTCTAAAACGTTTATTATCCAAAAGTTTGTTAGATAGAACACAAGCCATTTTGTTTTTCGTAAAAAAATATCATTCTCCCATAAATATCTATTTTTTATATGTTTCGATTTGTCAGACTATGGGTTTATTTTATATGCGGTCATGTCAGTGATTAGGTTCGGCGACAGAACTGCAACTAAACCCATTGTTAGGGTAAATAAAAGGAAAGTAATTAATCTTTTTGTGCTTTTTTCTGTATTGCTTGGGCGTTTTGTTCACCGACAATATGCAATGTCCGCTGAGGGAATGGGATGGTTAGCCCTGCGACTTCTATTGCTTCTTTCACTCGCTTATTTAAATCCCAGTACGCTGACCAGTAATCATCATTTTTTGCCCATACTCTTAGCTGAATGTTCACTGCACTATCGATCATTGATGCAACCATCACTTGAGGCGCAGGTTCAGCTAATAATCTTGATTCACTCTCAGCAATTTTCTTTAATACAGCAAACCCTTCATTAATAGAGTCTGAATATGAAATACCCACAATAATATCCATACGTCGTTTACCATTACGAGTGAAATTTTTAATATTATTACCCCATAGCATGCTATTAGGTGAGGCAATATATAATCCATCAGTGGTTTCAAGAATGGTTGTAAATAAATTTATTTCTCTAACGGTACCTTGCGTTCCACCAAACTCAATAAAATCGTCGGCGCGAAATGGGCGTACTATTAGTAACATAATACCTGCGGCGATATTGCTTAACGTGTCTTTCAGAGCCAGTCCAATCGCTAAGCCCGCAGCACCAACCAGCGCGATTAAGCTCGCTGTATTGACGCCAAAAATATCCAGAATAAATACACCACCAATGACATAAACCGCGTAACTGGCTATTGTTGAAAATAACGGGATTAATGTTTTATCAAGCCTGGTTCTCGTATTCGCGATTGCTTTACGAACCGTTTTGGCTATTAATGAGCTAGCGATCAGTATGGCAACTGCCAATAACAAATTATACCCGAGTGTTATAATTGTTTGTGAGTGATCAGACCAAAACTGCATGAGTGATTCTTTCATATCATTTATTCCTGTTTTTTGTTAAATAAAGCTAAATGTTAAGGCGTACTTAAAAAGGAGTAAAGCTAAGCAATTACTGATGACACCAACCAGACATTGTAGGCACAAAACGCGATTAATAAACCAACACCTTCATATCGGTTAATACGGCCCGCTCGACGAAAACCATAAGCAATAATCAATAAGGCTACCGTCATGCTCATCATCACTAACCAGTCGCGTGATAGTACTTGTTCAGGTAAGCTGGACATTGGCGAAATAACACCCGCAATACCAACAACAGCAAGTAAGTTAAACATGTTCGAACCAACAACGTTGCCTATCGCAATATCGTGCTCGCCTTTTCTAACGGCTATAACCGAAGCGGCAAGCTCTGGGAGTGAAGTACCCAATGCGACGATGGTGAGTCCAATAATCAAGTCACTTACACCAAATGCATGTGCAATGTTTACAGCTCCCCATACCAAAACACGCGAACTTACGATTAACAGCACAAGACCCAGCACTAACCAAAAAATGGCTTTTTTGAGCGGCATAGCATGATCAACTAATTCCTGATCCATCTCCGTTTCTAATTTGTCACCTTTACTTTTAATGGCAGAAAAAATACTCCAACCAATCAAAGTAAAGAACCCAACCAATAGCAGCACCGCTTCAACACGCGTCAATGCGCCATCCAAGAGAAAATAGCCCAACAGTAAGCCTATTAACAACAACAAGGGGATTTCTTTTCGGACAATTTTAGACTGCACCATAATCGGTGTAATAACGGCTGTTACGCCAAGAATTAAGCCAGTATTAACAATATTCGAGCCTAAGGCATTCCCCAGCGCTAAATCAGGATTACCATCTATTGCCGCCATGGCGGAAACCACCATTTCAGGTGCAGACGTACCAAAACCAACGATCACCATACCAATAAGCAGCGAGGGCATTCCAGCATGCTTAGCGGTTACCGCAGCGCCTTCAACAAAGCGATCAGCGCTCCACACTAATAAAATAAAACCACCTAATATAGCCAATATAGCAAGTGTCATAACGTTACCTTAAGTTAAAAAAATGAAATAAATCAATGCAGCCAAGACGATTCTATAAATCACATAAGGCCACATACCAAATCGATCCAGCCACTTTAAGAAAAAGTGGATAGCAGTCAAAGCCATGACGAAAGAAGTTAATCCGCCTACCAAAAAAGCAAGCAAATCGATATGTATGTCACTTGATCCCACTTCCAATATTTTTGCGCTCGCGGCCAATGCTGTAATGGGAATGGCAAGTAAAAATGAAAAGCGCGAAGCGGCTTCTCTGCTTAAACCTAGCAGCAAGCTTGCGGTGATGGTTGCACCTGAACGAGAGGTGCCAGGAATAAGAGCAAATGCTTGTGCGATACCGATGAGTAAAGCGTCCTTTAAGCGCAATGAAGATAAGTCGCGTTGCTGGTTAGGCCGCCAATCAGCCCAGCCTAATAACAAACCAAACCCCAATGTGGTGAAAAAGACGTCTTCAACGGATCGTAACTGCTCGTCAATGAGATCCATTAACAACAAACCAACCAAAGCCGCCGGCACTGTCGCAATGATTAACAACAGCAGGATTTTCCCTTGACCAACGAATTGACGATGTTGAAATGAACAAAAACCATCGTAAATTAGGTTTGTTACATCATTTTTAAAGTAGAGTAAAACAGCAAGCAAGGTGCCTATATGAACAGCTAGGTCGAATGCCACCCCTTGGTCCTTCCAGCCAGCAACCAGAGGAGCGAGAATAAGGTGAGCAGAACTTGAAATCGGTAGGAATTCTGTAATACCTTGTATAATCCCTAGTATTACAGCATTAATTAAATCCATGTACACTCACTGAATACAAGAATGTACAAAAATAAAAATCAGACAAAATATTTATATCCTTGGGGTGGTTTGGACACAGGCAAATGTGTCTCTCCACCCCGAGAGCCGCATTTGCCTTAAGTCTTGTCAATCCAAATAGGACATAACCGCCACGAACTGCTGTTCGGGATATGTTGACTGCTATCTCAGACGGTACTGAGAGACTACTCCCTTAAGGTTATAGTCATTATTTTAATTTTTTATATTCAACAGGTCAATAGAGTACTTTTGTATCCCTATCGGAAGTAAAAATACTTTAACTGTTGATATATACTTAATGATAACTATGTCGTGAATTAGCTAATTTGCTCTGCAACATAGAGGTTATCCGTCAATCAAAACTTGCGTTAATGGGTAAGTTTGGCTAACTCATTTATCACTAAATTAGTGGTCGGCCTGACTCATTTCTGTCCTAATTCCACTAACTATAATCGTGATGACCAAGCAACCAAAAAGGAGGTCATCATGGTCATATTAAACCGTGGGCAACGAAGTGGTGTCAAAAAGCCTTTTCGTCTTGAAGAAATTTGGCGAATTCGTACCAGACTTGAGATTGAGAGCAACTTGATGCAGTTAGCACTGCTCAATTTGGCAATTGATAGCAAACTTAGGGCGAGCGACTTATTACCTTTGAAAGTATGCGATATTTCTTCTCAAGACCGGATATTTAATCGAGTTAAGCATATCCAACATAAGACTGACATTGAAGTTCAGTTTGAAATCACGTCAAGAACCCAACAAAGTCTGATTAAATGGATTTTGCTTGCATCGTTAAGCGCAAGCGATTTTGTTTTCCCCAGTCCTAGATTAAAGCAACAGTCGATTAGCTACTCATACTATAGATACATTGTTAGGAAATGGGCATCCGATCTGGGATTAGATCCGAACCTATATGGAACCCACTCTATGAGGCGAACCAAGGTGACTCTTGTCTATGCCAAAACAAAGAATATTCGAGCAGTTCAACTTTTACTAGGTCATACAAAGGTAGATAATACGATAAGATATCTTGGTGTTGAATTAGAAGATGCTCTCTTACTTTCAGAAAGTACAGATTGCTAATATTAAATGGCCCTACAACCTAGGGCTACTTTATCATTTAAAGGAAACGGGTTTATTACTGGCAAATTGTTGCCTCATTATGATTTAGAACAATTACTCATTCGAACTTTGTGTTTCTGTGTTTGCCTCATATTTACTAATGCGGAAAGCAAAAGATAAGGCCCTAGTAACTTGTTTTGTAGTATGCCTTAAAGACTGTCAAGAGGACTTATGACCCCAGTATGATGGCCACCAATCACATGGGTATATATCTCGGTCGTTTTGACATCACTGTGTCCCAATAAC
>NZ_JACJER010000103.1:0-16691 GCF_014164185.1 Shewanella sp. SG44-6
GAGCGATGTATGAGTAATGAACTTCACGTAACCAGCCTAATTGTCCAAGTACACCCCGATAAAATGGCTGACGTAAGACAAAAAATTATGGCCATCAAGAATGCTGAATTGTCAGCTAATAATGACGTTAAGTTAGTGGTTGTCGTAGAAGGTCCGAGCCAACGATCGTTGATGGATGATATCTCAACCATTAGTGCCATTCCCGGTGTGTTGACGGCCACCATGGTGTATCACCAAAGTGAAGAGCTTGAAGAAGGTGAAGTATGAACATGAATAGACGCGATTTTATGAAAGCCAATGCCGCTATCGCAGCGGCAAGTGTTGCAGGATTAGCACTACCGACCAGTGCAAGCAACCTGATCACTAGCTCAGAACAAACCAAATTAGAATGGAACAAAGCACCTTGTCGTTTTTGCGGTACCGGTTGTTCTGTGATGGTTGCCACCCGTGAAGGTAAAGTTGTTGCCACACATGGCGATGCCAACAGTGAAGTTAACCGCGGCTTAAACTGCATTAAAGGTTATTTCCTTTCTAAAATTATGTATGGTCGTGATCGTCTGCAAACGCCTATGTTGCGTATGACTGATGGTAAATATGACAAGCATGGTGAATTCACTCCTATTACATGGGAAAAAGCCTTCGACACTATGGCCGAGCGTTGGAAAGCCACCATAAAAGCCAAAGGCCCAACTGCGGTGGGAATGTTTGGTTCTGGTCAGTGGACCGTCTGGGAAGGGTATGCCGCGGTTAAGTTAATGAAAGCTGGCTTTGGTTCAAATAACATCGACCCTAATGCGCGTCATTGTATGGCATCTGCGGTAGGTGGCTTTATGCGTACCTTCGGTATCGATGAGCCAATGGGCTGTTATGACGACATGGAAGCGGCTGACGCGTTTGTGCTTTGGGGCTCAAACATGGCAGAAATGCACCCCATTTTGTGGACTCGTATAACCGACCGTCGTTTAAGTGCACCACACGTTAAAGTTGCCGTGTTGTCGACCTTTGAACATCGTTCATTTGACCTGGCTGATTTGCCAATTGTATTTACGCCACAAACCGACTTGGCGATGCTTAACTTTATTGCCAATTACATTATCCAAAATGGCAAAGTGAATAAAGATTTTATCAAAAAGCATGTTAACTTCCGCAAGGGCACAACGGATATAGGCTATGGCTTACGGCCAACGCATCCACTGGAAATGAAAGCCAAAAACGTCGCCACAGCGGGTGACTCTACACCGATTGATTTTGACGAATTTGCTAAATTTGTGGCTGATTATGATGTTGAATCTGTCAGTAAGTTGTCTGGTGTACCAGAACATAAGCTTATTGAATTAGCTGAGCTGTATGCTGATCCCGATCGTAAAGTAACGTCATTCTGGACCATGGGCTTTAACCAACATACTCGTGGTGTGTGGTGTAATAATCTAATTTATAACATTCACTTGTTAGTCGGTAAAATTTCTACTCCAGGTAACAGTCCATTCTCATTAACGGGTCAACCGTCTGCTTGTGGTACAGCACGTGAAGTGGGCACATTCTCACATCGTTTACCTGCTGACATGGTGGTGACTAACCCTGAGCACAGAAAGCGCGCCGAAGATATTTGGCACATTCCCAGTGGTATTATTCCCCCTAAACCTGGCTACCATGCGGTAGAGCAAAACCGTCGCTTAAAAGATGGCGATTTAAATTGCTACTGGGTTCAAGTGAACAACAATATCCAAGCTGGTGCCAATATTAACGAAGAGGGTTTACCGGGCTACCGTAATCCAGAAAACTTTATCGTAGTGTCTGATGCTTACCCAACCGTGACGACTCAAGCCGCCGATTTGATTTTACCAACAGCAATGTGGGTCGAAAAAGAAGGTGCTTATGGTAATGCTGAACGTCGGACTCAATTTTGGCATCAAATGGTCAAGGCGCCCGGCGAGTCACAGTCTGATTTATGGCAGTTGATGGAATTCTCTAAGCGTTTCACTACTGACGAAGTGTGGCCTGCAGAAGTGTTAGCTGCTAACCCTTCGTTTAAAGGTAAAACCTTATATGAAGTGCTTTATCTCAATGGCAATGTCGATAAATTTCCATTGGCAGATGCTGATCCAAAATACTTAAATGATGAAGCTAAGCATTTTGGTTTTTATATTCAAAAAGGTTTATTTGAAGAATATGCCACCTTTGGTCGCGGTCATGGTCATGATTTAGCTGACTTTGATGTGTACCACAAAGAACACGGCTTACGTTGGCCTGTGGTGAATGGCAAAGAAACCAAATGGCGTTTCCGTGAAGGATCAGATCCCTACGTTAAAGCCGGTACCGACTATGAGTTTTATGGTAAGCCAGATGGTCGCGCGGTTATTTTCGCCTTGCCTTACGAGCCTGCGGCAGAGTCGCCAGATGAAGAGTTTGATATTTGGTTATCAACAGGGCGTGTGCTTGAGCATTGGCACTCTGGTTCTATGACCCAACGTGTACCTGAACTTTATAAAGCTTTTCCTGATGCAGTGTGTTTTATGCACCCTGAAGATGCTAAAAAGCGCGGTTTACGCCGTGGTGATGAGATTAGAGTTGTGTCTCGCCGTGGTGAAATTAAAACCCGTGTTGAAACCCGTGGACGTAATAAGCCGCCTGTAGGCTTAGTGTTTGTGCCTTGGTTTGATGCCAGTCAGCTCATTAATAAAGTGACGTTAGATGCGACAGATCCTTTGTCAAAACAAACTGACTATAAAAAATGTGCAGTAAAGATTGTTAAGGCTTAAGGAGACAGACCATGAAAACAGGTAAATTATTATCGATTATCGCGTTATTAGGTTTCTCTGTCAGTGTAATGGCTACCAGCATACCTGAAGACAAAATCGACACATTACGTTTAGCGCCAATTAATATCGAACCGACACCGCCTGCAATGCAAGCGGTGATCAATACCGATGTTAAGCAGGTTCGTAATTATCCTATGCAGCCACCGGTGATCCCGCACAAGATTGATGGTTATCAAATCGATCTTAAAGTGAACAAGTGTATCCAGTGTCATGCGCGTACCAGTACCGGTCATTCACAGGCGCCAATGGTGAGCGTGACTCACTATATGGACCGTGACAATAATTTCTTGGCTGATTTATCACCCCGTCGTTATTTCTGTACTCAGTGTCATGCACCGCAGTTAGATGCCAAGTTGTTGGTTGAAAATGACTTTGTCGATATAGACCACTTAATGAAGGCGAAAGCCGCAGTTAAGCACTAGGAGTGACTATGTTTGCAAAATTATTTGAGCAACTAAAACTCGTGTGGAAAGTGCTGCGTCGTCCGAGTGTCCATTACAGTCTTGGCTTCTTAACCATTGGTGGATTTATCGCAGGAGTGATCTTCTGGGGCGGATTTAACACCGCTTTAGAACTGACTAACCGCGAGCAATTCTGTATCGGTTGCCATGAAATGGAAAACAACGTTTATCAGGAGCTGCAAACCACCATTCACTTCACTAACCGAAGTGGTGTGCGTGCAACCTGTCCGGATTGCCATGTGCCACATAACTGGACCGACAAAATTGCCCGTAAAATGCAAGCGTCTAAAGAAGTGTGGGGTAAAGTATTCGGTACTATTAGCACGCGAGAAAAGTTTGAAGGCAAGCGTCGAGAGCTGGCGGAACATGAATGGCAACGCCTTAAAGCTAACGATTCATTAGAGTGCCGTAACTGCCATAATTTTGATTATATGGATTTCACTCGTCAGTCTAAGCGTGCATCACAAATGCATTCAACGTCTCTGGCTAGCGGCGAAAAAACCTGTATCGATTGTCATAAAGGGATTGCACATCAATTACCTGATATGGCGGGTGTAGAAGGGTTCTAAACGGGTTAATATTGTAAGCGTATAGAAAAGGCCAGCAAATTTGCTGGCCTTTTGTTTTATGCATTTCGAACTAAAGTTGTTTACGTTAAATCAAGCTGTTGCCCAATCACATCAATTAAATATTCAGTGAAATCATGGCCATGGTTTTGCAACATCTTCGGGAACATTGAAATAGGCGTTAACCCAGGGAAGGTATTGATTTCATTCAAAAGGATTTGATTATCATCAGTTAAAAAGAAATCGATACGCGACAAGTGACGTAATTTCATCCCTTTAAAGGCTTTTATTGCGTAATCACGGATCAGTTGACTGATCTCAGGGCTGAGGTTCTCTGCAACCACGTCGGTTCGGGCCTTACTATTTTTAGCGTACTTTTCATCAAATGAATAAAAGGTATTGCTGTCACAAATAATCTCGCCCGGTAAGGTCGCAACTACTTCACCTTGATACTGGTATACGGCGACTTCTAATTCACGCGCATGGATAGTTTGCTCAACGACCACATAAGGGGCATAACTGAATGCGTCTTTAAGTACGTTAGCGATATTGGCTTTCACATCAACCTTATAGCAACCCACAGACGATCCTTGTGAAGCAGCTTTAACGAAAACGGATCCCCAATGATCAAATGCTGTTTCAGTTTGCTTGATTGCATCATCATCTAGTTGATGCAAAAAGATGTAAGGCGTGTTTGGCACACCTAAAGCTGAAAACCACATTTTAGCGGTGATTTTGTTAAAACAATTACTTGAGGCTTCAGACTCACAGCCAAAGTAGGGCAGTTGAATTAAGTTAAAGTAAGATTGAATATCACCGGTTTCGCCCGGGAAACCATGAATACACGGGATCACATAATCAACGGGCCATGCTGGCGTATTGTTATCCTCAAAACGAATCTCACGCCGATTAGTCAGGTCGCATAATTTTCCGTCTTCAGTGTGATAATGACCGTGTTTATCGAGTACTAGCTTAAGTACCGAAAATTTATCTGACTTTGCCAGTGATGACTCAAAAAAACGTGCTGACATTAATGAAATATCGTGTTCTGCACCGCCACCGCCGCACAATAGCAGCAGATTAATCTTTGGCATGTTTGCTCCTGAAAGACCAAAAAAGAATGGGCTAGATTGGATTGGATTCGCCCTAAATAAGTAATGCTTATGATAAAGACCCTTAGCCATACAGCGCAAGTAAGAGTTAATACTATTTTAGCTAATTAGGTTTATTTTCGAAGCTAAGTAGCTTAAATAAGCTCAACGAAATAATAAACAGCGGCATATTTACTCGCTTGACGATGTGAGGGTATTTATAAGTTTTGGCTATACCTGTTTCGATTATCACTCTTTTATAAGCGCCAAAACCAGCGGCAGATTGAATCGTCAATAAGGCGATATAGTTGTAGACGACGAGCTCAACGCTATCTTTGTGTTGGGCCTGAAAATAATTTCATGTATCAGCTGTAAAAGTAAAAACCTCTTTTTATGTTTATAAAAAGAGGTTTTTTATCAATCAATATACTGTCTGTTAGCGTGGTTACCGCACCAATTATATCGATGTGGTAACCAACGCATTAAACGCAAATACTTAAATTGATGGCATAAATTCAGTCGCTGCGCGGTAGCGTATTCATGCCACTTAGAAGCGATAAGTTAAGTTCACCGAACCATTCACAGGTGCGCCGTAATAGCCAATTGTCGCCAAGCTAGTAATGTACTTTTCATCGGTGAGATTATTAATGTTCGCTCTTAGGTTTAGATCGTCAGAAATGTTCCAACTTGCAAAAGCATTAACCACTAAATAGGCATCTTGCTCTACATTAGAGTCAACGTTTTTGGTTTCTGATTGCCATCTGCCGCCTAATCCAACGCTTACTTCTGGCAATTGTGGCATGGTATAATCCATCGAAAAGTTAACAACGTTTCGTGCTGCCCACTCATTTGCTTCAGCGCCGTTGTCATCTTCTATATCAAGCAGCGTATAAGCGAATACTGCATTGAGGTTGTCTGTGATGCGTCCCGTTACTTCAACTTCAAATCCTTTCGATTCGACGTTTACACCTTTATAAAAATAGTTTCCGTTAGCATTAAGGCCGGCGTAGCTAGCGAGGTTATTTTGCTCAGCACTAAATAGTGCAAAGGTAGCCATTAAATCATTATCAAGCCACAGGGTTTTTAGCCCCAGTTCGTAATTGACGCCTTTAGTTGGGTCTAAAAAATACCCATCGTAATCATATTGCTCTTGTGGTTGGTAAATATCTGAATAACTGAAATAGGTATTTATATCCTCTGTGATGCTGTAAACCACGCCTGCATAAGGGCTTAATTCACTCTCATCGTTGTCAATATCAACACCGCTATTAATACCTTCGCGGGTATATTTAATCGCATTAAAACCAGCAACGACAAATAGGCTGTCATTGATATTGAACTTAGTCGAACCATAAGCGCGTAGTAAGCTAACATCTATGTCAGAGTACTCGATTTTATCGGCCCATTCTGGCTCAGGAATAGCATCGAGATCGTAAGGGAAGGTTGGCGTGGGCCCATATGCCGGAGTGGCAGTATAATCAAATGGATGTTGGTACATGTATTTTTTACTTTTTGAGCCGCTTAAGCCTAAGGTCAGTTCGTGATCTTGACCAAATAAGCCGTAATGACCAATTGTGGTGATATCTAACATATCGGCTGAAAATTCAGTGTCATAGCGACCTGGCGACCCCATTAACCCTAAACCCGTTTCTTTATCAATGGTGCCAGAAGCATAAAATAGCTTACTTTCATCTTCTAATCCTTGATGATTATAGGCAACTTTGAGATCCCAATCGTTAGGCAGTATGTAAGTATACTCAACAAACGCGGTTGTATTAATGGTGTCCCACATTGTCCAGTCTTGACTTGTAGTCGCACTAGTATCCCACTCAGCTTGGGTACCGTCAGTATAGTTAAATACTAATCCACCCCAGGTATTACCGTCTGTGTTGGCATCTTGGTAAGAAAACCCTAACGTTAAGGTTGAGTTATCTGTTAACTGACCATCAACGACAGCGTAAAGATAACCACGGTCATTTTCTAGGCCATCTAGGTATGACCCTTTGTCTTCTACTACCGCAACAACTCTACCAGCCCAACTACCGCTTTCTGTTAATAGGGCAGAGTAATCAGCCTGTACGCGCTTAAAATCATCCGAACCGTATGAGATGCCTACTTCACCTTCATTTTCATTCGTCGGGCGTTTACGCACATAATTAATGGTACCAGCAGAATTACCTATCCCGGTTAGTAGGCCGTTAGCGCCACGAATAACTTCAATTTTTTCATAACCATAAGCTTCCATTGCACCAGTGACTATCCCCCAGTCATTTGGCAATCCAACGCCATCAATTTGGGTACTTTTAATTTCAAAACCACGAGAAGTATATTGTGTGCGGTTGGTTTCCCATTCTTCAACATTAATACCAGTAGCAAGACGAAGTACGTCGTTAAGATTATTAGCGCCAAAATTAGTTATTTGATCGTTGGTGACCACACTGATTGATTGAGGTGTCTCATTAATCTCCATGGTTAAGCCTGTTGCACCTTGGCTAACGCGTTTATAACGTACACCTAAGATTTGGATTTTTTCAATGTTTTGATCATTGTTGTCAGCATTTTGTTGTTGTTCGGCTGCTAGGGCGAAGGGCTGTACTACAAAGCCCATCGCCAAAACTAATGATGAAAGTGCAAATATGTGTTTCGGTTTCATGTTTTGCTTTACCTGTATCTTTTTCAAACGATGAATAATATTAACGGCCAACCATAGCGCTTATTAGATGCTAATGTTATTGCTAACGATTATCATTAGCAAATATAATTAAGGTCAGATTGATAAAAATGCGAGGATTAACCCAAAATTTACAATTGATAATTATTATCACTCAATATTTGTTGAGATTGGTTATCAATCGTATTAGCATGTGCGGGATATTCATGTATATAACGACAGCGAACAAATTTGGAAAACAGATGGCAAAACGTAGTAATCGATTTTGGTTTAAGCTTCATGGCTGGTTTTCATTACCCGTATGGATAATATTTTGTTTTGTGTGCCTTACCGGGACCATTTCAGTGATAAGTCATGAGTTAACCTGGCTGACCAATCCTGACGCTCGCGCAACTAATCCGCAAAATTTGACTGAAAAGCCGATGTCAGAACTCGTTGACATTGTGCAACAAGCGCACCCAACAGCAAACATCACCACAGTGATGAGCTTTGAGTCTTATCTGGTTAATGCAGTGATCTTTAGTGATAGCGATGTGCCTTTTGCTATCGCTTACGTCAATCAATACACAGGCCAAATACAAGCAATCAACCTTGGCATGACCTTCACTAATTTTATGCGTTCCTTACATGGCTGGTTGCTGTTTCCTTGGCACAGTAATTACAGTGTTGGCTATTACATTGTCTGTTTCATGGCCATTGTGATGTTAGGAGCGCTGGTATCTGGACTGGTGATTTATAAAAAGTTCTGGCGCGCTTTTACTCAGCCTAAATTACGAATAAACCAAGGTAAAAAAACGCTGCTTGCAGATCTCCATCGATTGGCTGGCGTGTGGTCAATGTGGTTTTTAATGTTAATGAGCATTACGGGGTTATGGTATTTAGCACAGGCGATTATGTGGCACAATCAAATCGAGATTGAAGAACATCCTCCTTTAGTGGAGGTCAGTCAGCTTATAACGACAACCGATGGTGCGCCAATTAGGCCATATACTTTGGCTAATGCACTTCATCTCGCAGAGCAAACCTTCGCGGATTTTAAAAGTACTTACATTATGCTTCCTGAGCACAATCGAGATACTTACAAAGTGTATGGTCAAGGAGATCATATTTTCTATGATCAATACGCTTATGGTGTGACGGTTAATCCTTGGAGCGGCAATATTGAAAGTGAAAGATCGCCAGCGGCAATGACGACGTTACAAACGCTATCACATATCGCTAATCCCCTGCATTACGGCACAATCGGCGGTTTGTGGACCAAAGTGATTTGGTTTGTTTTTGGCGTATTTCTAACGGGTATGTCTATCACAGGATTTTTAATGTGGGGAAGTCGAACCGTAAAAGCTGCCAGAACCGAACTCGACGATTCGTTGACAATGCATAACTCACCGCTAGTCGAGCAGGAAGGTAACTAATGGCCCGCATTAAAAACACCATATGGAATCGTTACAAGTATAAAATAAATGGCTTAATGCTAGTGCTAGTTGGTTATTTTCTATATCAGTCTTTATTCCCGCAATTCCCTGATGCATGGGAAACCCAAGCGGTCGGAGCTTTTGAAATAACACCTATGCCGTATAATCTTGATCCGCCATATCTTCACGATGGTACCTACACTAAAGATTTTTTATTATTGTTTAGTAAGGGGCAGGTAAACCAGATCCGTCAAGCATATTTAAATATTGGCACAGAGCCCTTACCATTAGAAACACTGCAAATGGGCGATGCAGGTATCTTGCATGGAAGTCAGCATGGACAAGAAGTTCATGCTATTGCGCCAGAAATATTAACAGCAGAACACAAGGCGTGGTTAACCATTGAAAATTGGCAGGGGCAACAGCAAGTTATTAGCTGGAAGTTACCTGATGTATTTTATCAGTCATCAAACTAAAGCATTGTAGCTTTTGGGACGGCTTAATTTCATTGAGCAGTTTGTTGATGTTAACTGTAATGGCATTACATTTAACATCAATGTCTTAGGGCTTATATTCCGAAAGCTTCGCGTTCAGAGACACATTCGTATTCGGCCATTTCAAATTCACGACAAATCAGTGGCCGAACTTCGTAAATTGAACACATCATAGTGTCTCGGTCTAGCGCGGCACACCAACCATCATCAAGACGGCGCATCACTTCTCCGCCCCAATTATCTTTGGCTATATACACTTTAGGCACACCGGTTTCGGTGATTAACATTACTTCTAAGCGGCAACAACAGGCCTGGCAATTTGAACAGGTCACAGCTGCTGGTTGCTCTACAGCGCTTATCGATGCGGGAGTCGATGATTTATCGGACGACTCAGGGAACATGGTAATGATATTGGTGGGCATTTAAGGGCTGCAGTTGAACATTTGGACTAAGGATACCGTAATTTTGCGGCGTTGACGTTATCTTAGCGCAAATAATCATGAGATTGGGATACTCGCCAAACTCACTCAAGAGCCCTTGGCGGTTGAGGATTATAAGGCAACCACTTTAGCGTTTGATGCATGCTCGCAACAATAATGCCGCTACCGCATTGGCAAGTGTCATCACTGCTGAGTTTATTGTCGCATGTGCCGTATTTTCATTAATCCAGCGCGACGTCTAGTAGGTGTTGTCAATATTGAGCGAGAAGCCTTCAATCAGTCTAGTTTGTCACGGCATTATGTTTAATGACCCGTCTTACGGGAGTAACGCTTCACTTCCCTGTGATAGCGAGACAAATCACTTGATTAATGTTCAGTTTACTTGATACCGAGGCGCGAAGAACGAAGATAACTGTCACGGCTTTGATCACATAAACCCATATGTACTATGGCTCATGCCAATGTTAATGCTGATGTGCTGACGATAATGAATTACCTTCGCTGTCATAAAATCCTGATGCGCTGTGCTCAATAAAACCTAAGTTGATCATTTTTCTAAAAAATGGGTCATATTCACTATCGCCAATATCAGCAAAGTCGGTCGATTGGTACGCAGATAATGTATCTAACTGTTGTTGAATAATGTTGTTGTCGTAAGTTATTTCGCTTAATTGCCAATTTATGGCTTTATCTGCAGATTCACTTTTATCTGACAATACAGTACTAATGCGTTGTACTAATTTTTTTGCTGGAAACCACCATATATCAACGATTTTTGTATTTGTTTGTTGTTGATAATGCTCAAGTTTGTTGCAACCTTGTCCAGTAGTTTCAATGAGTGTTGACTGGTTTTTAAATAACGGGTTCAGTAATTGTGCATGATATTGCCATGCTTGATTAGATTTCGTTTTGGTCGCTTCGTATTCAATTGCACGTTTATCATCCATAAAATATGAGGTTTTTTTCATGTGATTATTTGGCAGTGTGGTCCATTGTGTTGCTACTTGTTGATTGCTGATGTGAAATACCGAGTTTTGGGCTCTTAATAATACCAGTTGGTTTTGTTTGTTTGATGCTGCATCGTGAGTTGTTTGTTCAATATTATAAGTCGCCATAAGGGTAGTTGATTGGCAGTCTTCACTTGCTGAAGCAAATAACGGCAAAGTGATAGCGGTTATTAATAATAGAGTTTTCATGTGTTTCATCTTTTTGGCTGATTAAGTATCAAGGTGGAAGCTAAACGTTAAAGAATAGGGGCAAGCCCCTATTCTTTATTGATAACGTTTTACTTCTTTACTGGGCTGTACCTGAAAGGTTGCCTGCGTAATCCATTACGTGAAATATTAAGCTTTGCTCATTAGTTCCTGTTATTAATTGGGCACCAGGTCCAACAGCAAAAACACCAACGTCTTCACCCGCATGCGTTTCACTATCGAGTGGTACTAACGACTCTTGGTGGAACCCAGCAGTTGATGTATCAACATCAGTTAAGTCAACGCGGCCTGTTACTGCTGCAGCTGCATAGCTTGCATCAGCATCGGTTTGTGCGCCTAAATTTCTAAAACCAAGGCCGTTGGCATAACCTAACGTTGTATAAGGCATGTCGTCTGAGGCTAAACTTGGCTCAGTCTCACCAATACCAACCACTTTACCTAAGATTGGGTTACCACGTTTAGGGTAGCCTGCAATGGTAAATACATGGCTGTGATCTGCTGTAACAATAATTAAGGTGTCTTCTTGGCTAGTTGCATCAACCGCTACTTGTACAGCCTTAGCAAACTCAATCGCGTCATTTAGCGCGTTGTAAGCATTTCCGGCATGGTGAGCATGGTCAATTCGACCAGATTCAACCATTAAGAAGAAACCTTTGTTGTTATTATCAAGCACCTTAATGGCAGTGGCTGTCATTTCTGACAAGCTAGGTTCACCAGCAATATCATTCTTACGATCAGCTTCGTATTGCATGTGTGATTCGTTAAATAAACCAAATACGTGTGGTGTCGTTTCAGTGTCGATAGCATTAAATGAAGTCTGGTCATATACATAAGCACTTGTTGCATACTTAGCTTGCCATTCGGCGGTTAAGTCACGGCCATCAGTACGGTCACCTTCAATCGTACTGACTGCGTCATTACTATTATATGCTGCATCTTTAGGTAAAAAATGACGACGACCACCACCCATAACAACTTCAATACCATCAACATCTACACCGGTATATCGAGCTTCTAAGTTGGCTTCAAAATTGACTAACTGTAATGCAATATCTTCACAATTAGCGCGTTCAGGATTGTTGGCAATATCCATATCAGAGATATCTTCCCAGTCACGATCTGCTGACTTTGCATAAGTCGCAGCAGGTGTCGCGTGGGTAATACGTGCGGTAGAAATAACCCCTGTTGATTTACCTGCAATCTCAGCTAATTCTAAGGCCGTAATCATCTCAATGCCTTTAGTGCTAGCACAATTGCCTCGAACCACATTTTCGTCAACACCTAACACGCCAGCATCCGTTTTAATGCCCGACATCATCGCTGTCATTGTTCCTGCAGAATCTGGTGTTTGTGCATCAACGTTGTAGGTTTTTGCTAAACCAGAAAATGGGAACTTATCAAAGCTTAATTGGTTTTCTTCACCCATCATGCCTTTATTTTGACCATCTAAAATACGCGCGGCGGTGACAGTTGAAATACCCATACCGTCACCAACAAATAAAATCACGTTCTTAGCTGAGCCTTTAAGTGCTGTTATTTCAGCCGCGGTAGATGCTGTTGCAATCGATACGTTGGCATTATTTACTAATTGGCTATCTATTTTTTTCCAAACATCATCTGCCGTTTCTATTTCGGCAGCACCTTGTTTAAACCATGAGTTATTTAAACTGCTCAGCAGTTCGCTATCATTTACTGAGGTTGCGGCAGGCGAGCATACATATTGAGTGGATGTTATTTCAGACGCATCTAAAACGGTATCAGCATTGGTATCGATACCCGAGTCGATTTGCACACCACCATTGAGACAATTTTCATTACCTACCGGCAAGGGAGTTTGTGTTATTAACGCGTTGTTTCCGTTAGTACCATTCGTTCCGTTTGATCCATTTGAACCATTGATGCCGTTGCTTCCATCTGTGCCATTGTCACCGTTGTCGCCGCAAGCTGATAATGCAAAAACCAAAGAAACTGTTATTGTTGATAATATAAATTTATTCATCATAAAAACCTTATAGGGTCTATTGACCAACTAAACCAAGAGCACGATTGATTAAATGGAATACGACACTTTGTTCAACAATACCTTGAACTAAATGCGCACCTGGGCCTGATGTATGAATAGCAACATCTTCCCCCGCGTGAGTTTCGCTATCTAATGGAACAGTCACTTCTTGGTGATAACCTGGGGTTGTTGTATCGATTGCGGCAATGTCTTGACGGCCAGCGACAGCTTCAGCAGCATATGATGCGTCGCCATCTGTTTCAGCGCCTAAGTTTCTGAAACCCAGTCCATTGCTATAACCTAATGTGGTGTAAGGATTGCCGTCTGAATCTTCACTAGGCTCAGTAGCACCAATACCAACAACTTTACCCAAAATAGGATTACCACGTTTAGGATAGCCAGCAATCGTAAACACATGGCTGTGATCGGCGGTGACAATAATGAGCGTTTCTTCATCATTTGTTGCATCTATTGCCGCTTGAACGGCATTTGAAAACTCAATAGCGTCATTAAGGGCTGTGCTTGCACTACCAGCATGATGACCATGGTCAATTCGTCCAGATTCAACCATTAAAAAGTAACCTTTTGGGTTGTTATCCAGTACTTTAATGGCTTTGTCGGTCATTTGAGAAAGGCTTGGTTCGCCGGCAATATCATTGCCTCGGTCAGCTTCGTATTGCATATGAGATTCATTGAATAAAGCAAAAACACGTTCAGTCGTTTCTGTATCAATGGCATCAAATCCAGCTTGGTTGATAACGTATTTACCATTTGGATACATAGCGCTCCATTCTGCGGTCAAATCACGTCCATCGGTTCGATCGCCTTCAATAGCGCTAACGGCATCAATACTATTAAATGCGGCGTCTTTAGGGAGAAAATGTCGACGTCCGCCGCCCATAACAACATCAATACCATTTACATCAACTCCGGTATAACGTTGTTCTAGATTTTTTTCAAAGTTAACCAGTTGAGATGCGATATCTTCGCAATTTGCACGTTCAGCATTATTGTCAATATCCATATCTGAGATATCTTCCCAGTCACGGTCTGCTGATTTTGCATATGTGGCGGCTGGCGTTGCGTGGGTAATACGAGCGGTTGATATCACACCCGTCGACAAGCCTTTTATTTCGGCTAACTCTAGAGCCGTTACAACTTCGTTGCCTTTAACAGAAGCACAACTTCCACGAACGACGTCTTCGTCAACACCCAAAACACCAGCGTCTGATTTTAAGCCGCTCATCATGGCTGTCATGGTGCCAGCTGAATCAGGTGTTTGTGCATCTACATTGTATGTTTTAACTAGAGCTGAATAAGGAAATGTTTCAAAGCTTAAGTAACCTTCTTCACCAGAATTACCAGCTAATTGTCCTTTTAAAATCCGAGCAGCGGTAAGTGTAGAAATACCCATACCATCGCCAACAAACAAGATGACATTTTTTGCTCTTGTTGATCTTGATTGTTGTAATTTTTCGGTGATGGTTGCTTGGCCGTCTTTATACCAAGCATTATTGAGTTGTGTGTCAGTCGTTGTCGCTGCGGTTGCAGAACCAGCGTATGTTGCCGAAGACAATATACTAGCGATAACCACTGATAAGCCTTGTTTGAGCATATTCATATTACCCTATGTTGTAGTTAAGTTATTTAAGGACCTAGCCATAACATAGAGGTTTATAATGAACATAAAGTAACACCTGGGTTACAATTTGTTTACAAGTGGGTTTCAGTTTTAATTATATCTATTAAGCTATTAATTTTTATAGTTATTGAGTAATTGATACTGTCTTGTAATTTTGCAGATAAATAAACTTGCTACCTTGTCTGTACTTGAATTACCCTGAATGCAATTAACATCCAATACTATGATTAAATTAAATATTCTATAAGTAAGTGATCATAAATAACTGTCGTAATCTGAGTTCAAAGAGGTTAAGTTGTTTACCTGTAAAAGAGGCACAGTTGAATTCTGGTCTCGCTTGTGCGCTTGTTGATATAATCAATTTCAACGCTATCTAGTGGCAGAATGCTTGAGTTAGATGTTATCAATTCAAACTATCAGATAAGGACCTTTTATATGAGTGACAAAATAAGTGAATCGGCGCTAAACGCATTGAAAATTGCGTTTACCTACATGCCAAAATCAATTGAAGTGACTAAATATGAGTATGGTGATGATTACCAAAAGATTTTAGATCACATTGAAACAGTCAGGGAAATATTATTGATTAATGATATCGATCCTGAAGAGGTTTATGGTGAGGTTAATCCTGAGAGTACGCCCAACTCATCGTATTGATAGAGTGAGTCTTGTTAGCTAATCATTTTAGCCGTGTTAGAACACCAGGTTACAGATTTACATCCCCGAAGCCGGCAGATAACGTCAGCGTATTTATTCTGTGACGATATTTTTTCATTATAAAATGGTTTTTTACGACTCCTAGCATTCTGCATTGCGCTACAGTTATCTTGTTTGCTTAAGCTCACTAAAAAGCTGTTCATGTCTTGTGGGAGTCATCAGAAGATAATGCATCTCCTGATACTCAACTTCATGCTCAACAGCTCATGTATCTTTGGCCAAATTGTTAAGGCGTTTTCCGTCGATGTGCTCAAAACATATGGCCTATCTGAACAGGTTCCAGATAATGGTATTGTCTGCACCAAGACTCCACAGCAATACAACGGCGGCTAGTAAAACCTCTAGTACTAATACACCAATAGCTAGCGTCGTGCTTGATATAATAAAGCCCTGTTGATTACTTATGCCTAAAAAGCTTGGTGTACCACGATAGAGTAAATAGCCTGTATAACAAATGCCCATAATGCAGGCGAGTGTACATAACCAAATCATAGGGTATATCGCAAACAGGCCACTTAAAAACATCGGTGTTGCAATATAACCGGCAAAGACAATACATTCATTTCTGCTTGGGCAATTAGGGTATTTACGCGCCAACCCATGGATCAAACTACCGACTATTGTCACTGCCGTTAAAATTAACACATAAAATAAAATTCCCAGGCTTAAACCGCTCTCCATTGAGACCTTGATTGTGTCTTCACCACCAAAAGTCCAGCCAAACTGTGTCGTACCAATAAAAGTACTGACCACCGGGATCGCCGCCAACCACAGTACATGACTGGTGTACAAATGACTGACCGTTTCATGTTCATTACTTATGTTGCGCCATTCTTTATCAGGATGATGTACAAGTCCCCAAACGTGATTAATCATGCTTCCTCCTCGCTTTTTTCAAGCTACAGTTTTTTTCTAAAACCTAAGGTTACTGGCACACTATGGTGTGTCTCAAATAACAGTATAGGAGGTAAGTGCATATTTGCTTTATTCGGCGCTATTTTTATTATCCTTTAGTTAGTGGCAACTGCAGTTAAGAGTGTTTGCGCAATCATCATAAAAATCGCTGGCTTTGTTACTTTTCTCAAATAAGAGCAATATTTTTTACCTGTTATATATTCAATGTAATGATTTAAAGACTAAACCAGTTATTGCGATGACC
>NZ_JACJER010000104.1:0-16453 GCF_014164185.1 Shewanella sp. SG44-6
GTCGTTATAAGCCGGTTATTGGTGACCCACATTTTATGTTTTATGCCAGTTGCTGCATGATCGCGATGGCATCGATATTATGTTACGTGTCGTACTCACCTGTGTGGATAATTGGTCACTTAGGCATCTCAGAATTAACCTTCAGTGGTCTGTTTGGCCTTAATGCTGCCATCAATATTGTCGCGTGTTTTGCCGCTCCAGTGTTGGTTAAGCGTATTGGGAATAGACCTGGCGTAGTGGTAGCTTTGTCGTTAATGCTGCTTGCTGCGGTTATTGAAGCAGCGGTTTACTTTGCCGGTCCACAAGCAGGCTTAGCCGCCGCAATAGCATTTATGGCTCCGATGATGATTTTGTGTGTTGGCTTTGCTATTTTACTTGGCCCTGCAACCAGTATGGCATTGTCAGCTTTCGGTGAGCGAGCAGGTACTGCGACGGCTATGCTGGGATGTATTCAAATGAGTGGGGCATCAATACTGACGGCGTTGATCCAACTAACCGATATACCTGCGCCTTATGCCATCGCACTAGTGATGGGCGGTTTTAGT
The DNA here is from genome assembly GCF_014164185.1 of Shewanella sp. SG44-6. NCBI lineage: Bacteria > Pseudomonadati > Pseudomonadota > Gammaproteobacteria > Alteromonadales > Shewanellaceae > Shewanella > Shewanella sp. SG44-6. The sequence continues at coordinate 546 of NZ_JACJER010000104.1, forward strand.
TCGGTATTGCTGATTATTATGGCAATGAATCGCTTAAGTCATTTGCATCAAGAACAATTACAACACGATTAATTAAGCTTTAGTAACATCACCTTTAACCCGCAGAATGCTAACCACATTCCGCGGGTATTTTTTTGCCTCAATATGGTGAGACTTAAAAGCGGGCGTTAATTGCTACGCCAAAATTAGTTTCTGAATCACTATTATATTCACTATTCTCGAAATAATGTTCTAGCGAAAACTTAGCCGAGAACACATCTGAAAAATGCCAGAAGTAACGTGTATTTAAACCAGTTTCAGTGATGTTGTTGCTGTGGCTACTTTGATTTGAGTCATCAATATTACTGCTGCTGAAATCAGTATTTACATCTGCCCGGTAGTAAGTCGCACCCACAGACCATGCGTTATTGATATACCAATCTGCAAACACTGCAACAGTATAAATGTCATTTTCAAAGTTTAATTTAGAATTTTCCACTATAGTCGGAGTAGGTCCATCAACTTGGGTGAGAATTTCGTTGTTGGTATATTGTGGGTTTTGATAACCTACAGCCCCAGTTATAAACACTCCAGCGGTTGATTGTAATGGAATAAAATGTTCGTAAGTTAACGTGATAGCATCAATATCTTGGCTAAAATATGATTCAAATTCATATTCTAGATATGCGCCATTGTTAGATTTTGATTCTGAGTTGGTAGCGTAGTTCAAGGATAACTTTGAGTGTTCGCTAAAAAAATATCCTGCAATAATCTCGTATGTTGTGGTGTCAGATACAGCATTATCTGTACTTAACTGGGTGACTCCAGCCCCCAAAAACCATTTTGAGTCAAAAACGTATTCTCCAGAGATATTATATAAATCTTCGATGTCAGTCTTGGCATAACGCGCTGAAATAGTTGAGCCTTGATTAAAGAACGCGGCTAATTCGTAGGGTTTTTCAGCTTGTTCAACCGCTTTAAAATAATAGTGATAATTGGCGTTAACTAGGCCATCCGCTTCACCTGATGAGTCTAAAAAACCGATTTCTGCTTCGTGATGGTAGGCATTATTTTGAGCGGCATAAACGGAACTTGTGGCAAATGCGAGCATTAATGCCACAGACATCTTTGTCATAGTTCTTGTCATAATTCCTGTCATAATAGTGGTTCTTCCTTGAGATGTTATGGTGTAAAGCCAAGCATATTGAACTTAACTTTACATGTTTGCAACAAGATAAGGCAAAAAATGAGCAGAAGTTATTGTATATATTGCCAATATCCACAGTCGGCTTGCGTGTGTCATGCGATCAAACAGGTATCTTCAAATACCGAGGTAGTGGTGATGCAGCACCCATCTGAAGTGGGTCATGCTAAAAATACCGTGAGGTTATTGAAGCTGGTGATGCCGCAGATGAAAATTTACGTGGGTGAGGCTGCCACGGACTTTATTGAGCTGCAACATTATTTAGCTGCGCAAACGAAGCCGATTTATGTGGTTTACCCTAATGAGCACAGTCAAACTGTCGCCGAGGCTGGAGCGAGTGAGGCGGCGATTATTATTTTAGTTGACGGTACTTGGCGTAAAGCATACCGAATGTTGCAGCTCAATCCGTGGTTACTTAATTACCCTTCATTGCATCTAGAATGTGAAGATGAGTCGCAATATGTTATTCGTAAAGCGAAACGCAGCGACAGCCTGTCAACCCTCGAAGCGGCTGCCTACACTCTGGTTGCATTAAATCCTGCAGCAGACATTGCGCCAATATTTGCAGTGTTTAACGCAATGGTGCAACATAAGTTAACGGCTATGCCAGCTCTGGTTCGTGAGCGTTATAACGGCGATAAACTCAAAGGATAGACCATATGAAACATCAGCTGATAGGCTCATTGATTTTGCTCGTTACTGCGAGTTCATTAGCATTCGTTACCGTCGCGGCAGATAAGCCACATAAAAAAATGACTTTGGCTGAAAAGGGCGAGCAAGCACGTCAAGAGTCGGCTGAACTTGAACAAACACAATTGCAAAAAGCGCGTGAGGCTGCCAAAGCCACCGCGGAACGTGAACAAAAAGCATTGGCAAAAGTGCAGTCTAATGACTGGGAAGCACAACAGCTCGAAAAAGCCCGAGTCCAATCTGATGAGCGTTTAACCCGTCAGCAGAAGTATTTACAACAGGCGCAAGAAGCTGCAACTCAAACTCGTAAAATCCCTAAAGAAACCAGTATTGAGCCTGTTCAATCTGAATAGTGTGAGTGCGTTAATTATCTGTATTTGGCTTATTTTGGAGCGTCCCTTTGTCGTCTTGTCCTTTATGTCACCATGACACAGTAGCTTTTCATCAAGATAAAAAAAGAGCTTATGTTCGTTGTCCGCAGTGTTTTATGGTATCAGTTCCAACGGCGTTTTATTGGGATGAAGCCGCTGAGAAAGCTCACTACGATTGCCACCATAACGACTTTGCCGATGCGGGTTATCAACATTTTTTATCCCGCACCTTAACTCCGTTATTGACCCGCGTAGAACCAAATGCAAATGGATTAGATTTTGGTTGCGGCGAAGGCGCAGTATTAAGTCAAATGGCTGCAAAGCACGGTATTAACGTTGCTAATTATGATTTGTTTTATCACCCAGATACTCGAGTACTAAGTCAGCAGTATGATTTTGTCTGTTTAACCGAAGTGATTGAACACATTGCCGATGCACAGACGTTAGTTGAGCAATTAAGCCAATTAGTGCTCCCAGGTGGCATATTAGCCGTGATGACCAAGCGGGTGTCGGACCTTGATGGGTTTATCAACTGGCACTATAAAATCGACCCGACTCATATTAATTTTTACGCCCTAGAAACCTTTGAATGGATAGCGCGGCAACAAGGCTGGCAGCTTGAGGTGATCGACAGCGACGTGGTATTTTTTCACCTGCCCGCTTGTTAGTATTGGCTCAATCATGGTTGATTGAGTTGCATGATGAGTTATAAATATCAGCTCGGGATATCAATCTTTATTGGACAGGCCTCAGTATCACTAATAATGCTGCCCTGACTTGCAATAGGCTCACTATGGGTAAAGTTTGATGTGAAATAGGCCAAATATTGTTATTTGCCCTCACTTATCCCACTTCTTAAGCCCAATGAAGCTTCATAAGCTTAATCGCGACCATTGCGCGTTAATAAATAGATACAATTGACTTGTTAGCAATTGAGTAAAAAATTTAACAAAATTGTCATTTCAAGGTAGTTTTGTTGTACTCATATAATAACCAATGGAATGGACATGCGCCTGACCTCTCTCGCTTTAGTATTTGCAAGCTTATTTGCCTCCAGTGTTTACAGTGCATCAACCGTAGCAAGTGTGCCCAATGCCGCAGAGTTAAGCGCTGAAGTCGAAAGTAAAGTGATTGCATGGCGCCGCGATTTTCACCAACATCCTGAATTATCTAACCGAGAGTTTCGTACCAGTGAGGTGATTGCAAAACACCTTAAGTCCTTGGGACTTGAAGTGCAAACCGGTATTGCCCATACCGGCGTGGTAGCGATACTCAAAGGCGGTAAGCCTGGGCCTTTAATTGCTTTACGTGCCGATATGGATGCCTTACCCGTAACTGAAGTCGTTGATTTGCCTTTTGCATCTAAAGTCACCGATACTTATCGCGGTCAAAAAGTTGGCGTCATGCACGCATGTGGTCATGATACTCATGTTGCCATGTTGATGGGCGTTGCCGACAATTTAGTGAAGGTAAAAGACAGTTTGGCTGGTGACGTAATGTTTATCTTTCAGCCTGCCGAAGAGGGTGCTCCAGAAGGTGAAGAAGGCGGCGCAGAGTTAATGCTCAAGCAAGGTTTATTCGCCAAGCGTAAACCCGATCAAGTCTTTGGAATGCACGTTACGTCGAGTATGCCCTCTGGCGTAATAGGCTTGCGTTCTGGCCCCGCGATGGCAAGTGAAGATTCATTTACGATTAAGGTTACTGGCAAGCAAACCCATGGATCGCGTCCTTGGAGTGGTGTTGATCCTATTGTGGCATCAGCGCAAATTATTAACAGTGTGCAAACCATTATTAGTCGCCAAGTTGATATTACCAAAGCACCTGCAGTGGTGAGTTTTGGGGCCATTAATGGTGGAATTCGATCGAATATTATTCCCGATGAAGTAGAGCTCATCGGAACCATTCGTACCTTTGATCAACAGATGCGTGCCGACATTAAAGTTAAATTGGCCGAAGTGGCTGCTAATGCGGCTAAAACCCTAGGTGCTACGGCGGTAACTATTATCCAATCTGGTTACCCAGTAACCGTTAATAACCCAGAATTAGTCAGTAAAATGCGCCCTGTTATTGCTTCTGTGGTGGGTGACAATATGTTAATAGAGCCCGGGCTAATGACTGGCGCGGAAGACTTTTCGTATTATGCGCTGCAAACGCCGGGGATGTTCTTTTTCTTAGGTGTGACACCAGCGGACCAAGATATCAGTCAAGTTGCCAGCAACCACTCACCCGCATTTTATGTTGATGAAAGTGCCTTGAGAGTAGGTGTGCAAACCATGACGCAAGTTGCCTTAACCGCATTAAGCGTCGCACAATAAAACCCATTTTAGATAAACCTTTGGATGATAGCTCAAAAGGAGCGAGATATGACCCGTAAGATAATGGCGTTGCTGATGACGATAGGCGTACTGAGTGCGCCTGCCGTGTTAGCAACACAAGCTGAAGACATCAATAGCTTTACCTTAGACAATGGCATGAAGATTATGGTGCTGGAGGATAGCTCTATCCCTAATGCCAACATGTATATTTTTTGGAAAGTCGGTTCGCGCAATGAAGTGCCTGGCATTACTGGCATTTCACACTTTTTTGAACACATGATGTTTAACGGTTCTAAAAAGTTTGGCCCGAAAATGTTTGATCGCACAATGGAAGCTGCTGGTGGCGCGAATAATGCCTACACCACAGAAGACATGACAGTGTATACAGATTGGTTTCCTGCCAATGGTTTAGAAACCATTTTTGATTTAGAAGCTGATCGCATTGCCAACCTCGATATTAACTCTGAGATGGTAGAAAGCGAGCGTGGTGTGGTGCAGTCAGAGCGCACTACCGGGCTGGAAAACTCTAACTGGCGCACGATTCAAGAAGCGCTAAAAAGTGTTGCCTTTGCTGCACATCCATATAGCTGGTCAGTGATTGGTTATGAGTCGGATATTGCTGCTTGGACCTTAGAAGATTTACAGCAATACCATAAAACCTACTATGCCCCGAACAATGCGCTAGTGGTCATTACCGGTGATGTGAAGTTAGCCGAAGTGAAAGCATTAGCTAATCAGTATTTTGCGCCTATTCCTGCCCAAGCACCGCCAAAAGCAGTGCGTACTATTGAACCGCAACAGAATGGTGAACGCCGAGTCTTTGTGAAAAAAGAGTCTGTGAGCACACCAAACATTATGTTGGCTTACCATGTACCCGCAACTAGCCATGCTGACTACTATGCATTGGATTTGTTAGCGTCAATGCTCAGTGAAGGTAATAGCTCACGTTTTTATCAAGCTTTAGTCGACAAGCAATTAGCGGTTGCTGCCGAAACTTACATGCCGATGTCGTTCGACCCTAATTTATTTTATATTTTAGGTGTGGCGAATGCTGGCGTGAGCGCCGAGACGTTAGAGCAAGCCTTAATTGAGCAAATTAACCTTATTGCCACCCTAGGTGTGACTCAACAAGAGCTTGAAAAAGTCAAAAATATTAAGCTAATGGATTTTTACCGCACCATGGAAACCATTAACGGTAAAGCCAATACCTTAGGCACATACGAGCTGTATTTTGGGGATTACACCAAACTGTTTAATGCCCCAGAAGCGTATAACAAAGTGACTCCAGCTGACATCCAGCGTGTTGCACAAACCTATTTAATTAAAGCGAATCGAACTGTTGGTGTGCTCGCTGCGACTGAGGAGTCTGACAAATGAAAACTATAGCTCACACCCATATTAACCTATCGTTATCGGCCATCGCGTTAACTTGTAGTTTAGCCATAAGTGGTTGTGCGACTTCGCAGCAATCAACGGCCGATAATGCCTCTGCTAGTCCAAGCGCTGTCTCGGCGAGTTTTGTGATGCCAAGCTACCAATCTATTACCCTAGATAATGGTTTAAAAGTGACCTTAATGGTACAAAAAGAAGTGCCATTAGTGACCATTGATGCCGTGGTTAAGGCCGGGGCGGTGAATGATCTTACCTCTGGTATGGCGTACATTACCTCACAAAGTTTAATGCTAGGTGCTGCGGGCCAATCTAAGGCAGACATCGAGCAACAACTAGACTTTATGGGTGCCAGTATTGATACCAGTGCCGATCTAGAAGGCAGTTATATTCGTGCCAATATGATGAGCAAAGATGTCGATACCGTGCTCGCTATTTTTAGTCATGTATTACGTCAACCAGACTTTGATAGCGCCGAATTTGATAAGCTAAAACAACGTGAAATCGTCGGTTTGTCTCAACAAAAAGAAAGCCCTCGGGCCGTGATCGGACGCTACTTTAATAAGTTAGTTTTTGGTGAACATCCTTATGCTAATCCGGTATCGGGTAATAGTGACACTATCGCTAAACTGTCTGTTGCAGAGTTACGCGCTTTTCATAAAGGCTACTATCAACCAAGTAACATGACCATTAATGTGGTGGGTGATTTTGATGTTGCTGAGATGACCGCCAAGCTTAATAAAGCCTTTGGTGATTGGCAGACCACAGAAACAGTGGTTCAACCTGACTTAAGCCAAAACTTACCGACATTAACTCAGCCGCATGTATTGTTGGTCGACAAGCCTGATGCAATTGAAACCACTTTTTTAATTGGTGGCGTGGGTATTCGTTATGACAATCCAGATTATGTTGGGTTAACTGTCGTTAACACTATTTTAGGTGGTCGTTTTACCTCATGGTTAAATGATGAATTACGCGTCAATGCTGGTTTAACTTATGGTGCTCGTTCTGGTTTTAGCCCTTATGCGCAATCTGGCGTTTTTCAAATCAGTACGTTTACTAAATCATCAACAACAAAAGAAGCCATTGATTTAGCCTTAAAAACCTATGCTCGACTATGGGAAAAGGGCATTGATCAAACCACTTTAGATTCTGCTAAAGCCTATGTGAAAGGCCAGTTTCCACCTAAATATGAGACCAGTGGTCAATTAGCTGGTTTATTGTCTGACATGTACTTGTATGGTTTTAATGATGATTTTATTAATCAATTCCAAGCCAAGGTTGATGGGCTTACTGTTGCAGATACACAACGTTTGATTAAGCAATATTTCCCGCAACAAAACTTACAGTTTGTGTTGATTGGTAACGCTGACAACATTGCTGATGTTGCAGCGCAGTATGGTGAAGTCACTAAAGTCGACATCACAGCTACAGGCTTTGGCCAGTAGTTGCGAGTCAGTTAGTTAATTCGTAATATCCTATGATGGCTCACATAAGTGGGCCATTTTTTATGGATCTAACTGATAATGTGATTAAATTTAGACGCTAAACGTTAGCAGCTAAGTTCATCGAGTAAGTTCATTGAGTAAGTTTATTAACTAAATTCTTTGAGTCAATGAGATCGCTGCGCCTAAACAGAGGCCGATAGGGTTAGCTATATTGAGTTTGGATTGTTTGCGATGTGAAAGGATATGTTAATAAGAGGGGTTTGATGAGCGCAAAATATCGATCAATAATACCGTTGACAGCGATCTTGTTACTAATGCATTCAACGGCCTCTTATGCAGGCAAAGTGACTTTAGATATATTTTGTAGTCAATTAGCTGGCGAGTGGCAGGGCAATGCAGCTAATCCTAATACAGTTGCTAAAAAGGTAAGTACTTCGGTAATGTGTTCGGCTGATCAACGGAATTTATACATTAGTGTTAGCCGTGGTAGCCGCTTTTCAAACAGCGAGACCTGGTGGTTTAGACAACAAGAAGATCATATTTTATTGCTGTATGCCAATGGCGTCACCGACGATATATCACAACAGCTGACCCTGTATGAGCAAGCGGGCAGTTATTCATTTCTAGGTAAAGGTGAAATAAATCAGCGTCCTGCATTAGTGCAGTTACAGTTTGATCCCGTGATTGGTGATGCAGAACCAACAATAAAAGGCTGGCAGTGGCAGCAAAACGCCCATTATTTAGATGACGACAGTGATCAGTATCAGGTCATTAGAGCCATTAGCTTACTTAAACCGTCGGCAGAGGTTGCGCCGCCGACAGATTAGAAACTAATTTAAATCATTCAATTAGCGATAAAATAGATAAGCTGCAAATGCCGCCCAACTCAAGAGTAATAAGGTGGCTAACGACCATGTTAGAGGGTTGAATAGACTCTCTTGCTCATTGTAAGACACATCCGCATCATCATTGCTTGGAATCGCATGTTTGTTTTTCTGTTGCTGTTTACGCGCTTTATCACGTTCCCGAGCTTTCGCTTTTTCACGTTTTTTGTATTCCGCTATCCCTTTTTCTATCCCCGCGGCAATCAGCTTAGTTTGTTCTTTAACTTGTCCAGGCTTTTGAGTGGCCTTGGCAATTGCTAAAGCATCATTTTGGGTTTCTGGGGATAGCGTTTTCTTCATTATTCAGCGCCTGCAAAATCCAGTTGACGCCATGCTTCGTAGCTAATAATGGCAACTGAATTTGATAAATTTAAACTACGACTATTGGCGGTCATTGGGATACGTAATCGCTGCCCCAGTGGGGTTGCATCAATAATATCCATTGGTAAGCCACGGGTTTCAGGGCCAAATAACAAGACATCATTTTCTTGGAAAGCAATTTGAGTATGAGGACGACTACCTTTAGTTGTACAGGCAATAATCCGTTTTCCTGCCATCGCCTCTAAAAACGCGGCATAGTCTTTATGGCGAGTGACGCTGGTCATATCGGAATAATCAAGTCCAGCACGACGGAGTTTCTTTTCTTCGAGATCAAAACCCAATGGCTCAATCAAATGTAACTGTGAGCCATTGTTGGCACATAGACGAATGATATTTCCGGTATTTGGAGCAATTTCGGGTTCATAAAGGGCAATATGAAACATAGCAACCTTAGGTACGAAGCATAAAAAGAGGGACGAATTATACCTTAAGCAAGGTTTTTCTGCGAGACGTTATCAATGCCGACTTGGTGAAATGGGCGGTATAGCACGAATGATCATCCTTGATGGAGACTTGGCGCCAACTGTATTTGAGGCAGTCACAGCTAATTAAAGACCAGTTATTTATTGATACTTTAGCAGCCGATTCTACTACTGTTATCGCCAATATTAGGCTGAATATAGGTTGTGAACATCGTTATTAGATAATATTGGCACCATTCTCTGGATCGCGAGATTGCGCTGCCTGTCGGCGTATATCATCAGTATCGCTGCTGATATCAACGCTAGCATCATCATGGACTTCATCGGATAAATCCGAAATTTTTTGCTCATTGGGTAAATTAGCTTGCTCCGTTATTGGTTGGCCACTTAACTGAGTTTGGTCTTGCTGATGTCTGCTGGAGACCAATTGTATCCCTTGAGGGAAAATGCGTTCGCGAGCATCATCTGGCATGCTGATTTTATTCGCTTCATAAGCGCGCACCAGTAAGCGCATTAAAATTGAAGCCACTTTTGGAACACTATGAGTTTCTGCATTAACCCAAAAATACACTTGCAGGTTAATAGTGGAAGAACCTAGGTTGGTTATCAGTACCTGCGGTTCAGGATCTGCTAGTACGCCGTGGTGAGCCATCATGATCTCCATGGCGATGTCCTGAGCCTTACGAATATTGGTGTCGTAGCCGATACCAATCATAAAATTGCCCCGTATTCTTGGGTTTGCGGTCAGGTTTTTAATCACGTTTTTATAAATTGTGGCATTGGGAATTTGGATGTGGTTGCCATCGTAGTCGACTAACGTAGTGGCCCTTGCAGTGACTTTTTTTACAATGCCTAATTGACCTTCAACAGCAATGACGTCGCCTAATTTGAACGGGCGCTGGACACTGAGCAGTAAGCTGGAAATAAAGTTTTCGGCGATGTCTTTAAAGGCAAAACCTAAAATGAGACCTATTACCCCAGTGCTACTAATAATGGCAACGGCAAACTGAGTTAAGCCGGCGAGACGCAAAAAGATATACAGCCCTAATAATATGATCAGCATACTAAAGCTGCGCTGCATCACTAAACGAATAAGTTCACTCTGTGTGACCCAAGTTAAGGGCTGAATAAGCAGGCGAGCAATAGGGCGAGAAAGCCAAAAGAGTAGCAAAAATATTGCCAGTCCTAGGGCTAAGCTGGGCAAATACTGTAAGGTTTTGGCCCAAAACTGCCGTGCATCTTGCTGCAGAGGAGCTAAAGATAACGGCTCCATAGCGCGTAATTGAATATTATCTACAACCTGAGTCACACCAGGTAAGGCGGCGATGGTTTGCAGTATGCGTTCTTTACTGGCTTGCTCGGTGACGGAGCCATGCAGATTGACGACAGAGCCTTGTATTTCAATGTCGATTGCACTGCTTGGATCGTTAATTTGTATGAGTTGTTTCACCGTGTTGGACGAGGGGGCGGCCTGGGCATAAGTAGGCGCAAAGCTGGTTAAGCAAACAAAAGTAGTGACTAAACTCCATAGGAGAATCCATCGACTTAATGTTGAGCATGAGCGGTGGTTGCAATAAGGAATGCTGTTTAAAAAAAATCGACAAATCATAAGATTACCCGCAAGGTACAAGCCCGTCTTTATTCAATATTAGCAAATAATCGTCACCGACACCAAAGCTTGTAAGCGTTATCCGCTAATGTTTTTGCAGCATGCAAAAAGGGCTTTTTCTCTACTAAAGGCATACTAATAAGTCAATATATGCGATGTTGTCGTTACTTAAAAATGATGCTAATTAAGGGTAATAACAGCAACACTTGCAATAGTGGTCTGGTAATTGCGTTGTACTTTATGACCATCAATGTAAGTTAGTTAATACACGCTGGGGGAACAGCTAACCTCAGTCATTCAAAATGGAGAATATCATGGATTTATTACGTATTTTAATCGCAATTTTACTGCCGCCACTTGGGGTTTTTCTACAAGTAGGGCTAAGTAAAACCTTATTATTAAACATAATTTTAACCTTGCTAGGCTACATTCCAGGGATAGTACACGCAGTATGGGTGATTGCTAAACGTTAGTAGCGGTCAAGATAAGTATGCCTAAAGGTTAAGCGGCTCAGGCTGCTTACATTAATCGGAAAATGTTGCCAGTTAAGGGTAATTTTTACCTAAATACATGCTTATCGTTGAATTGCTTTTCTATTAAATGTTTACAACGTTAATTTAGCGGTGTCGGTTTATGAAACTGAGCTGTTATTGATGTTTGCTTGTTCCCTGCGTGTGCAGGGGTTTTAGATAATGCCATTATTCAGGACGATAAGCATGCACAGGTTAAGTTATTGTCTTTTTTAGCTAGCCTAATTTATCGGTAAACTGATACTCAGTTTAAGGCCTTGGCGCTTGCCCGTCGGGCCAATCAGATTTTCTGCCACTATGTTGCCCTGATGTAGCGTAATGGCAGCTTGGGTGATTGCCAAGCCTAATCCCCAACCGCCACTTTTTCTGTCTCTTGCGGTATCTGGGCGATAGAAAGGTTTAAAAATAGCTTCAAGCTCTTTGGGGTCGATACCAGGACCGTCATCTTCTACTGTAATGAGTATATGTTTACCCGCCTGGACCGCACTGATGGTTATTTGACTGTTGGCATAGCAAATTGCATTACGCAGCAGATTTTCTATGGCGCGCGAGAGTGTCTTTGGGTGAAGAGGTAATTGCAGTGCCTCTGGTATATCAATTTGTAGTAGCTTCCCTTGCTGCTCCGCTTCAAATTCAGCGTCATCTAACACTTGGCTTAATGACTCGGCTAATTCGAGCTCGATTTTATTTTCATGGCTGGCCAAGCTAACCCGAGATAGGGTAAGTAACTCACTGATTAATGCTTCAAGCTGTAAAGCTTCATAGCCAATACGTTCTAGTTCTTCACTTTGCTGACCTTTTTTACGGCCGAGGGCCAAGGCTAATTGCAGTCTAGTGAGCGGCGTGCGCAGTTCGTGAGAAATATCACCCATTAATCGTTGCTGATTGTTAATCATGGTTTGTACTGCGTCAGCCATGCCATTGAACGCTTGGGCTAACTGGCCCATTTCATCACGTCTACTCGCTGTGGCTGCATCAACTCGGCTCGATAAATCACCTCTTGCGAGGGCGTTAGCACTGTGTTTAAGCGAGCGTAATGGTTTACCTAAATACCACGCCAGCAAACCACATAATAGCCCAGATAATAAAATGGCTAAGCCTGCTGTGAGTAATTTATTATCGGCAAAGAATAAAAACCATGGCCGAGGATGACTATCGGGTAAACGGCCAAATAACTGATAGGCTTTATCATTGACCTCAAAAGAATAGGGGCCAAAAATAAATTCATCTCTAAATTGGTGGCTAATGGGCTGATCTGCCTCTTCGGCCATCAACTGAAAACGTCTAAATTCGCGTGATACTCGTTGAGTATTTAACACTTGTCCTTCGCCGTCGGTTAAATATACCCGCATAGGACCATGGTTGCGGCTTCCGTCCTTATTGCGACTACGATGCAGACGTTGGAGGCTTTTGCCTTCGAGTAACTGTGGTTGCTGTTGTATTCGTTCAGCGATGTTTTTTAGCACCTGCTCTAAGCTAGGTGGTAAAGGTGAGCGATCATGGCTTTGCTGTAATAGCGGTAATAACGACACTAGAGCAATAATTAACGAACTGCATAGCCAAAAGCCGAGCAATAATTTAAAAAACAGCCGATTAAATGGATTGTTTTTCAGCATTACGGTATCCAAATATAGCCTTTACCGCGGAGAGTTTTAACTCGTGGGCGGCCGTCTTGGCGTTCAGGTAATTTTTTACGTAAGTTAGATAAATGCATATCTAAGCTACGGTCAAATGGCATTAATTTTTTGCCTAATACATTTTCGCTTAACGAGTCTTTGGTCACCAGCTCGCCAGATTTTTCAACTAAATTGAACAGCAAGGAAAATTCGGTACCAGTAAGGATAATCAGTTGCTCATTGCAATAGGTTTCTTGGCGGGTCGGATCGAGTCGTAAATCACCAAACTGCATCATTTCATGGGCTTGGCTATCTTGTTGGGTGGTTTGTGCACGCCGTAATATGGCACGAATTCGAGCGACTAATTCGCGATCATTAAACGGTTTTGGTAAGTAGTCATCGGCGCCGATTTCAAGACCGACAACCCGATCGATTTCATCACCGCGGGCGGTGAGCATCAATACTGGAGTTTGTTTGCGCTGCCGTAAAGCCCGCAATACTTCAAAGCCATTAAGCTTGGGTAGCATAACGTCAAGAAGGATTAAATCGAAGTCTTGCTGTTGTGCCATCATCAGCCCTTGCTCACCATCGTAAGCTTGGCTTAGTGCAAATCCTTCTAACTCAAGTAATTGACTGAGTAGATCGGATAAACCAATATCATCGTCGATAAGTAAAATGCGATTCATAACTGTCCTCTGGCACAAAGAAAATCTGTATGTTGACGTTAACATACAGATTTTTCGATCAATTGAGCTTATCTCATGCCAAGATTAAATCATATCAACATTGCACAGTTTTACATTTAACCCGCTTTATTTTGCACTATGTAGCGTTTAATTCTGGCAATGATAAAGGTCAGTATAATTGAGCCGAGGATCAGGCCGACCGAGAAGACCGCATTTTGTAGAGCATTAGGATTAAACACTAACATGCTGCCTAAACCTAACATCATTATGCCTGACATCAGTTTAAGGACTTCACCTTCTTTTTCGGTAAGTTTGCGTTTACCTAATGTCATTGAGAAGACAATCACAATAGCGGCCAGTGGTATAACGTAAACCACATTATAAGCGATGAGGTATAAGTAACGTTGCATGGTATCGAGATCTGATAATGACAACACTGAGGTGTAAATCATTGGAAAGCCAGCGGTGCAGAGCAGCTCGTAGGTATTAGCTAAAATTGCCAGAATAGTTGAACCTAAAATCATTGTTGGTAATGAACTGGCTTTAGATAATTTCCCCATACGCTTAATAAGCGAACCACGGTTTTCCACCGACATGGATAAGCTAACGTCGCCTCGGCCATAAAAGTAATCTTTTATATTGACGATTGCTGCTATCAACGCCAATACCCCCGCACAAGTGATAATGATACCGCCATCACCGCCGCCGAGTACTTGGAATAAGTTAAGCCAGGCGCTCATAAATACGAAGTAGATAAGACCGGAGAAAAATACAAAAATACCGCCCACCAACAGCATACGTTTGCGGCTGCCTGCATTCACCATAATGCTCAGTAAAAATAGCAGCACGAAAAAGGCGCACGGGTTAAAGGCATCAACACCTGCTAACACTAGGGTTAGAACCGGCAATGACATTTCTTCTGGATGTACAGCGCCAATGAGTGGAATGTCGACAGGCTGAACCGTTGGCGCAGGGGCTATGTCGCTGGCTTGGTCAAATGACATACCACATGAGCCTTCGGCTTGTGGATCGTCGCTATTGTCACTACAGGTTTCAAACAGTGGTGCGCTTGCAACTGGCGCAGCTCCGAGGAAATCATCAAGCTTATCACCAATGTCTGCTTTACCACCTTGGCGTTGGTAGCAGTTAACCAAGCGCTCTAGAATGAAACGTCCAGTCACCTCATGGCTGTTATAACCCACTACGGCCTCACCACAAATAGCAAAGTAGGGCACCGATTTGGGTTCAACACCTGTTTTTTGGCCCATTTCCATGAGTTTATCAACATTGCCGGGTTCACTAATGACGTAGTCGTGTAATTCGATCCAGTCAAAACGTTCGCCTAGAGCATCAATAAAAGGATGGGCTTCACGACAATGAGGGCAGGTTTTCGACCAAAAGAAATGCAGCTTTACCACTAGCTGCTGGTTTTGCTGAGTATACCAAATTGAGTCGTCTGTTGAGGCCACGGTACTGGCTATTGAGCTTGGAGCTAATATCAATACGCAAAGAAGTAACAGTAATTGGCCAATCAATCGGTTCATAATTTATTCCATTAAAGCGCTAATAGTTAGATTTTATGCCCTAATATGATTACTGTAAGGATCAAGTCTGAATTACGTTAACTGGCTCGCATTACTGGGGTTTTTATCATTCAATATGCCAACTTGATCATGAATTACTGGCGCTAAAGTGCTATGAAAAACCTTCTTTACATAGGTTTACTCTGTCTTAACCCTCATTGACATTGCATTCGGTAAACTGAGTATCAAATCTGCTGAGGCAGACAATAAATCCCATACATACCGAGGAACTTAACAATGAAAACATCATCAATCATCAAAACGAGTTTAGTGGCCTTAGTGGCAAGTTCAGCGTTCTTAGCCAGCCAGTTATATGCGGCAGAGACTACTGATAACACGGTAAAGACAGAGAATGTCGCCGCTAAAGGTGACCGATATCATGGTCATAAGGGTGGCATGCATAAAATGCTACGCATGTTAGATTTAACGGATTCACAGCGAGCTGATGTCAAAGCCGTGTTAAATAAATATCAAGGTAATCGTCCTGAGCGCCCAACGAAAGAACAGCGAGCTGCGCACCGAGCTGACATGCTAGCGTTAATCACTACCGCTGGTTTTGATGAAGCGAAAGCCACTGAAATGGCCCAAGCAAAGCAACAGCAACACATGCAAAAAATGTTGAACCACTTGAAAATGCAGAATGAAATTTATCAACTATTGACCCCTGAACAGCAACAAATGTTTCAAGATAACTTTCAACAAGGTAAAGGCCACAAGCCACGTCGTTAATCAGTTGCTAGTTCAGCATGGTTAAAGCAACATAATCGCCATTACCCAAAGGTAATGGCGATTATGTTGCTT
>NZ_JACJER010000105.1:0-16343 GCF_014164185.1 Shewanella sp. SG44-6
AAAGTGTTGTTTTAACCGCTACTAAAAGTAACCATTAAACGCAA
This sequence comes from Shewanella sp. SG44-6, assembly GCF_014164185.1. Classification (NCBI taxonomy): domain Bacteria; kingdom Pseudomonadati; phylum Pseudomonadota; class Gammaproteobacteria; order Alteromonadales; family Shewanellaceae; genus Shewanella; species Shewanella sp. SG44-6. The sequence goes on from NZ_JACJER010000105.1 coordinate 45, forward strand.
TTTTGTGGAGGCGCGACCCGGAGTCGAACCGAGATAGACGGATTTGCAATCCGTAGCATAGCCATTCTGCCATCGCGCCATCTTTAACCAAATTCAAATCCATCGGATAAGATAAGAAATTGGAGCGACATATCGGGTTCGAACCGATGACCTATACCTTGGCAAGGTATCGCTCTACCAACTGAGCTAATGTCGCGTATTCAATCATTTTTATGCTTCATTACATCAAAAAGAAAGGTATCGTTTTTCAACCTATCTAACTGAGCTAACTATTCATAAATCGTGTTGGTTAACATCGCGCCCTAGGGTTTGTTGTTGACTCATCACTTGTCTACGGGGTGGCATTCTACCGAATTAACCTCGTGTGTCAATTATTGATTTATGCATTTTTGACTGTTTGCACACTAAATAATCTTATTGAACTATTATTACGCTATTCTGCCGTTAAATCTTTCCAAGCTGCTGAAATGTAACTCATCATCGACCAGAACGTCAGCGCAGCTGCAATATAAAACAACCCATAAGCCACATCAGTTAACCAAGGTGTAGGCTTCCAAATTAATCCAATAATGGCGATCATTTGCGTGGCTGTTTTGTATTTACCGATCCAAGACACCGCAACAACACCGCGTTTACCTATTTCAGCCATCCATTCACGCAAGGCTGAAATAACAATTTCGCGGCCAATCATAAATAATGCAGCTAAGGTTAAATACACATTGTCATTTTGCTGAACCAACAACACTAATGCTGTCGACACCATCACTTTGTCAGCTACAGGATCTAAAAAAGCCCCAAATCGGGTTAATTGCCCGAGTTTACGTGCAGCGTAGCCGTCCAACCAATCGGTCAAAGCGGCCAGCCAAAAAATAAATGCCGAAACAAATGGTGCCCATGAATATGGTAAATAGAAAACCGCGATGAATACAGGTAACAAAGCAATACGGAATAATGTCAGTGCAATAGGTAAATTAAACGGCATAAAAAGACCAATTTGTCAGAAGCAGCGCCAATCTTGCCTTAATTTTAGCCCCCTCGCAATGCATCATGAATTGTTTGTGCCATTTCTAAGCTAATTCCGGGAACTTTTGTCAATTCTGCCACGCTAGCGCCCTTCACCTCTTGTATTCCGCCTAAATGTTGCAACAAAGCTTTACGTCTTTTAGGCCCGACTCCGGCGATAGATTCTAAGGTTGAGGTGTTACGCGTTTTCTGACGTTTATTACGATGTCCGGTAATCGCAAAGCGATGGGACTCATCACGAATATGCAACATTAAATGAAATGCTGGTGAATCACTCGCAATATCAAAACTTTGCTCACTGCCACCAACAATAAAGGTTTCAAGCCCTGCTTTACGGCCCTCACCTTTGGTCACACAAATAAGTAACGGTGGATGGTCGATATTGACACACTTCTCATCGACAATCGTTTGCGCCACTCTTAATTGACCAATACCACCGTCAATAAAGACTAAGTCAGGTATTTTGCCATTATTATCAATTTTGTCGAAGCGACGACTGATTGCTTGTTCCATCGCTGCATAATCATCACCCCCCGTGATGCCAGTAATGTTGTAGCGGCGATAATCGGCTTTATGTGGCCCTTCACGATTAAACACCACACAGGAGGCAACAGTGCTTTCGCCCATAGTGTGGCTAATATCAAAACATTCCATTCGCTTAATCGGCTCATTAAGCTCAAGTGCCTCTTCAAGCAATTGGAATCGTTGCTCAACCGTGTTTTTATGCGACAACCTGGTGGCAACAGCATTACTCGCATTGGTCATCGCTAAGCGTAAGAAATTAGCTCTGTCGCCACGCACTTGGGTTTTTAACTCAAACTTTTTATCCAGTGCATGCTCTATCGATGCTTCCAACTCTTTTATACCATCAAAGTGATGGCTGAGAATGACTTCTTTAGGAATAGTGCGCTGGATATCCGCGTTTAAATAAAACTGACCTAAAAATGACGACAGCACTTCTTCGATTTCAGTTTCTGCTGGTACAGAAGGATAATAACTACGACTGCCAAATATTTTACCGTCGCGAATGAACAATAGATGAAAACAGGCAATACCAGAGGCGTAATCGACACCAATGACATCCATATCACCTTTATGATTAGACACTTCTTGCTGCTCTGCTACACGCCTTAATGCGGTAATTTGGTCACGATACTGAGCCGCTCGTTCGTATTCCATCTCAATTGCAGCGGTTTCCATTTTCGCCACCAGCTGAGATATCACTTGCTTGTCTTTGCCGCGTAAAAATAAACTGGCTAATTTGACCTGCTCACTGTATTCCTCATCACTGACAATCCCCACACAAGGCGCACTGCAACGATCCAGTTGATACTGTAAGCAAGGACGAGAACGCGATTTATAGTACAAATCATCACACTGGCGGATAGGAAACAGTTTTTGCATTAAGTGCAAACTTTCACGCACTGCGCCGCCATTGGGATAAGGACCAAAATAATGGCCTTTTTCACGCTTTGGACCGCGATGATATGCCAATCGAGGATGCTTATGGCCGCTCAATAAAATATACGGATAAGACTTATCATCACGCAGCAACACATTGTATTTAGGCATGTACTGTTTGATGTAATCGTTTTCAAGCAATAACGCATCGGTTTCGCTATGCGTAACGGTTACATCAATATGATCGATATGCGAGACCAATGCTTGGGTTTTTACATTGGCAATGTTAGCTCGAAAATAAGAAGTCAGGCGTTTTTTGAGATCTTTGGCCTTACCAACATAAATAACCTGCTGGCGCTTATCGTACATACGATAAACACCAGGTGCTGAGGTAACATTTTTTAAAAAAGATTTGGCGTTAAAACCACTGGACATGATTAAAGCTACTTAATGCGTTGCGAGGAATACACTATTCCTGACTAAAATGAACCTGTATCAAGCATTTTGTAACGGATAGCTAAACGGGTTAACTCAACGTCACCGCCGATCCCAAGCTTAGCGAATAACCGATAACGATAGCTATTGACGGTTTTCGGGCTTAAATTTAATTTTTCAGAAATGTCATTCACCTTCTCGCCATTAGTAATCATCATCATGATTTGTAATTCACGTTCAGACAAACTGCTAAATGGGTTCTCATCAGAGTGATTAAATTGGCTCAACGCCATTTGCTGAGCAATTTCAGGCGATAAATACCGCTGACCACGGGCCACTTGAGTAATAGCACGCAACACTTCAGGTGATGTTGACCCTTTGGTCAAATAACCAGAAGCTCCCGCCTGCATCACTTTGGTCGGAAATGGGTCTTCAGTCTGCACCGTTAACACGATAATTTTTGCATCTGGTTGATAACGTAAAATTTTACGGGTAGCTTCTAAGCCGCCCATACCTGGCATATTCATGTCCATTAAAATGACATCAGCTTCATTCTGTCGAGACCACTGTACTGCTGTTTCTCCATCTGGCGCTTCACCGATGACTTTAATACCGCGTTCATCTTCCAAAATACGACGGATCCCCGTTCTCACGAGTTCATGGTCGTCAACCAAATATACAGATATCACGTTAACCCACCTATTATTATGCGTAATTCATTTTTGAATTTTAGGGCCGTTTTTTTATATATAAAACATTTATTTGCAAAATGTTATATCAATATTTCGCAGCTAAAAGTTACATTCATTACATCTCACTTATCTGAATGAATTTAACATCTTTACATTTACTTACACAAGCAAAGTCACCATTGACCGCAAAAGATGCATATAAAACAAACAGCTTTGTTACCTAAGTATTACAATTTAACCTTTTTAATCATTCACCTTGAAGCGTCACAATAATCGTGCGCGCCGCAGCATGATCACGATGCTCGCATAAATATAACCCTTGCCAGAGACCTAGGTTCAATCGTCCGTTGGTAATTGGAATGGACTGACTAGAACCAATCAAGGTCGACTTGATATGAGCAGGCATATCATCTGCCCCTTCAAAAGTATGCTCAAAGTATGGCGCACCTTCTGGTACTAGCACATTAAAATGTCGCTCCATATCACCACGCACTGTCGGATCGGCATTTTCGTTAATGGCCAGTGATGCCGAAGTATGCTGAATAAACACATGCAATAAGCCAACCTTGATATCTCTTAGCTGTGGTAGCTTCGCAATCACTTCATCGGTGATTAAATGAAATCCACGCCGGTGAGGCTTAAGTGTTATCTCTCGTTGAAACCACATCACATAAATCCTATATCCAGACAACACTCGTAAGCACTAAACACGTATACGACTAATTATTAACAATATATTTTGCCGCACTGTGGTCAATGATACATCAGAATGAGGTAACGTTTAACATAGTCATCCATCTAGTTTTTACTGAGCAGCTTAACAATAAATAGTACCATCAATAGTTGCGACTAAAATACAACTATTGCGTCACACTATAACGATTGGCAGTAATAATAAAAAGTTGTCTGACTATGGAGCAACCCACTCAACACCTTTATTGATAGCCCAGCGTTTTTGGAATATTGATTATCGTTTGTCATCCCAGCGATATCGCCATATGGCCACGATATGCACCACTGGCCATTAAGCGATTAACGACCAGCACACAGTTACCCGAATGTCTTAGCAACAAACAAAAAAGCCCCATGATTTAAATGAGGCTTAAGGTCATATTAATTAACTACACAGATACAAGATTACTTTTTTGTGAACCATGATAACCATCACGCTTCCAATTGACATCAAGTAATTCGGAGCCCGACAAGCTAATCAACTCGACATTTGTATTATGGCTTTTATCGGACTAACCCTATGCTCTTGGGAATCATCAATTTACATTTAGACTCTATAAAATCACTAGCCAGTACGACCTGTAAACCTACGATTGGGTTTGTTGTGATTTCAATATACAAAGCCAAACACTCGCGATTAAAAAAGCAATGCAAATAAGGGCGCGGTAATGACCATGGCAATACCGGTAAAAATCATGGTTAAACTGGCGATAACACCTTCTTCCCGGCCAATTTGATTCGCTTTAGCCGCTCCAGCGCCATGTGCTGATGCACCTAAAGAAATCCCTCTGGCTAAGCTGCTTTTTATGTTCGCAGCTTTAAAAAGGGGATCGCAAATCAGCATGCCCATAATACCTGTCACCAAAACTAACATTGCGGTTAATTCCGGTATACCACCAAATGCGCTCGTGGCCTCAATCGCAAACGGAGTTGAAACCGATCTAACAATCAAGCTTTTAGACAGCTCGGACGGCATATGGGTAAATTGAATAATCAACCATGATGATCCCACGCCCAAACATAACCCCACTATCACCCCGATACTGATGGTTAATGGGTAACGCTTAATCAATGCACGCTCCCGATAAATGGGCACCGCAAACGCGATAGTCGCAGGAGCCAATAACGCGGGTAGCCAATGGGTAAATTGAAAGTAGTCAGCCAGTGGGATTTGAAATATTACCACGGTCAGCAAAATAATCGTCGGTGCCATTATGATCGGAGCAAACCAAACACGTTGCCGGCGTAGATAAAGTCGCTTACTAAAGTAATAGCCTGCCAATGTGAGTAACAAACACAAAAAGCCTAATAATGAACCATTCATGCTACTACCTATTGTATTCAAAATTGAGCGGAGTTTCTTTAAGGTGTAAGCGCTGTGATGTAATGCTGTTTAACCTTTGTTTACGTTCAAACTTAAATAACTTATCAACGATAAATGCCGTGCCTAATAACACGCTAGTGCTGGCCAGTAACATGCATATAATCAGCTCAGCACCATAGCTTTCGAGTATTAATTGATATTTGGTAATCGCCACAACTGGCGGAATAAAAAATAGCAGTAAGTCACCAATTAACCATGCTGAACCTTGGTTAACGATTTTTTCGGGTACCCAGTGGCATGACAATAAGACTAATAGAATGCCTAAGCCTATAACGCTTCCGGGAATAATTGAATCAACAGATTGAGCAGCCCACTGACATAACCAAGCAAATAGGCACAGACCACTCACTTGAATGAATAAGGTTGTTTGGCACTTTAAAAAGGCGCTATGGGTATTTAATGAAGATAACATTTGATTTCACACTGGGTGTTTTTAGTTAATATGAACAGTTTACTCTTGCTTAATTCATAAAAAAAATGAATATTAATGATTTATTTAATCACTTTTGGTTATACATATGGATCTTAAAGCACTGCACTATTTCACTGAGGTTGTTAACGCCGGTGGTTTCGCTAAAGCGTGTCATGCTGCATTTGTTACTCAACCCGCTCTCTCAAAGGCAATACGCTTGCTTGAAGAAGAGCTTGATATGGTATTACTAGAGCGCGGAAAACGCGGCTCTCAGATCCGCTTAACTGAAGCGGGGCAAGTTGTTTATCGCCATGCGTCTACTTTGTTAGAAGGTCGCCAACTGATGATAACCGAGCTGGATCATTTGCGAAATTTAAGTGGCGGTTTACTTAAATTAGGCTTAGCTCCCTTAGGCAGCGCCGAATTATTTGCTCCAGTAATAGCAAAATTTAGGCAGCTACATCCTAACGTTGAATTGCAGTTACTGGTGCGCGGCGGGATTGAACAAACAGTGGCCTTACATAAAGATGAAATTGAACTTGCAACAGGCATCATTGATTTTGACGATGAATTTGATGGTATTCGCGTACGTAATGATTCAATGGTGGTCGTATTGCCTTCGGCCCATGTGCTCGCGAGTAAATCAATACTCCAACTCAGTGAGCTTAATCTATTGGCTCAAGTGATGTTTGAACCCGAATATGCCCTATATGAGCTGGTACTTGAGGCATGTGCAAAGGCGGGATTTAAGCCAACAAATATCACTCGAGTCAGTCATGCTGATTTTGGTATTGCCCTGGTAGCCGCTGGCACAGGAGTCATGATATTGCCAAAAATTATTGCCGAACGATATCGAGTTGGCGCGGTTGTCAATATTCCTTTAGCAAGTGAAGACTTACGCTGGGAATTATCATTGTTTTGGCGTAAGCAAAAGCATTTGTCTTTTGCCGCGCAAGCAATGATAGCACTGATTAAGCAGCACTTGAGTCAATTAGAGAGTGAAACGTAAATATAGTACGTTCTACACTCGAGATAAGAGATGCGATAAGTGAGGCTAAACGGCAGACACCATACTAAAAAAGCGCCTATTGGCTATCAATAGGCGCTTGAGGACGTAAACACTGATTTAACCGTTACAGGTAAAGAACACCATTATTACTGGCTTGAACCTCAGGTTTAATCGGCAAAAGTCTCGTTCAATACATTGGCGATACCCGCAGTATTGGCATTAAAAATTAAATGCACCAAATTCGGATTTAATACCAATATGGCTTCAATTCCCTGAGCTTGCAAAGCCGTCTTATCTAATTGACTTGCATCTTTCACTTCAAGGCGTAAACGGTTATCTGCAATTGCACGACATGAACTGACCTCACCTAAAAGTGGTTGAATGGCAAGCGCTTGCTGGCGATCACTAGACGTAATGTTAACGGCATCCGTTTCTGTGCTTGCCACAGGACCAGCAACAACATAACCACCAGAAGCGAGCATTTCATCAATTTCAGTGCGTGACACTTCGGCGATAGTCCCCACAATAGCTTGTACGGCATTGCCTGAAATCAACACACCACTAGCGCCGAGTTGCTTCAATCTCGCCTGATCCACTTTACTGGTATCAACCACATCCATACGTAAACGGGTGATACAAGAATCAACATTGGTTAAATTCTCAGGGCCACCAAAGGCTTCAATAAAGTTACGCGCTCTTTCCGTTCCTTGTGTTGATACAACCTCTAATTCAATATCCATGCGTCCAGGCGTTTTCAAATCGAACTTTAAGATTAAGAATCTAAATACCATGTAATACAGCACAGCATAAATGAGGCCTAAAACAACCAACAACCAGATTTTTTGCGAATGACCAGAAAGAACAAGGAAATCGATTAAGCCATGCGAAAACGAGGTTCCATGAACCACACCCAACATATTCACTAAAACATAAGCAAAACCAGCCATTAATGCATGCACAACATACAGTAACGGTGCCGCAAATAAGAAAGCAAACTCAATAGGTTCAGTGATCCCGGTTAAGAATGCAGTTAACGCCGCCGAAATCATGATACTGCCGACCATCACTCTATTTTCTGGGCGCGCAGTATGCCAAATCGCCATTGCAGCAGCTGGTAAACCAAACATTTTAAATAAGTAACCGCCGGCTAATTGACCAAAACCATTACCCGCAGCTCGGCTAGCATCGTCTGCTTGCAAATAACATGTCAGTACGCCTGTTGCCGGTTTCCCTAAACTGTCAACACAATTACCCGCTTCGAAGAAGAAAGGCACGTTCCATACATGGTGCAAACCAGCTGGAATTAACGAGCGTTCTACCACACCGTAAATACCAAAGGCTAATGTTGGGTTTTGATATGCCGCCCAATGAGAAAATGCAGCGATAGCATTGCCTATCGGAGGCCAAATAAACGATAAGATAACGCCAGCAAAAATCGCTCCAAAACCGGTAATAATAGGTACACTTCGTTTACCAGAAAAGAAGCCCAGATAAGAAGGCAATTGAATTTTAAAGAAGCGGTTAAATGTCGAAGCCGCAATTGCACCTGCAATCATACCGCCAAACACCCCGACATCTGTGCCTGGTTCAAGTACACCAATGGTTCTAACCATAATGGCGTATCCAACCAATGCCGCCATAGCTGCCACACCATCATTTTTAGCAAAACCTAACGCAATACCTATGGCGAAAAGTAATCCCATGTTGCCAAAGATAGCTTCCCCCGCTTGGACCATTAACACATTGACGATATCGGGTAATACGCTAAAACCTGCGCTCCCAACACCTAACAGAATACCCGCGACAGGTAATACAGAAACCGGCAACATAACCGATTTACCCACTTTTTGTAATACCGAAAATGCGCCACTCATCATGGCCTTCTTCGGCTTAGCTGTTTTTATTGTTTTAGATGTCATAATACAACCTTAGAAATTTCAATAGATAACCAAGTGATCAACGCTTTTTAGATCTCGCCTTTAACAGCTATTAGCGTATTAGGATCTCGCATTAATGTTCGAACATCTTTGGCATCTGCGCAGCTCATCGCTTTAGCAGCGATAAGCTGACAAGCTTGCTGATTTAGATGACGTACTTGATGTTTCACTTCAGGGATCGAAGGCACACTCACGGACAATTCATCAATGCCTAAACCAACCAATATCGGCACTGCATCTTTTTCGCCAGCCAAGCCACCACAAATACCAGCCCACTTACCTTTGGCGTGCGCGGCTTTAACGGTCATATCGATAAGGCGTAATACTGCTGGGTGTAAGCCATCAGCAATGGCAGCCAACTTTGGGTGACCACGATCAATCGCTAAAGTATATTGAGTTAAATCGTTGGTACCGATAGAGAAAAAGTCAACATGCTCAGCTAATACATCTGCCATTACAGCAGCTGATGGCACTTCAATCATGATACCAATCTGAATACCACTGATATCAATCGCCAATTTTTCGGCTTCTTCTTTTACCACTTGTTTGGCTAACTTAAGCTCGAACAAAGACGCCACCATAGGGAACATAATGCGTAAGTTACCTGCATCGGCCGCTTTCAATAAGGCTCGTACTTGTTGGCGTAAGACTGCCGGTTTATCTAAACCAACCCGGATCCCTCGCTCTCCAAGGAATGGGTTATCCTCTTTAGGCAAAGGTAAATACGCTAAGGGCTTATCACCGCCGACATCTAACGTGCGCACCACCAATGGTCTCTGGCCTAAGGTCTGCAGTACCGCACGATAGACTTGCTCCTGTTCATCTTCTGAAGGAGCAACAGATTGATCTTGATATAGAAACTCTGAGCGTAATAAGCCAACGGCTTCACCACCCATGTCGACTAATTTCTGGGCATCGCTGACTTTGGCAATATTACCGGCGATTTCAAACCGTACTCCATCCAAGGTCACGGCTGTTTCATCTTTTTGCGCAAAAGCTAAGGCTTTTTGTTCTTCCGCAGCATCTTTAATGACGTTCAATTCAGTCATTTCAGCTTCGGTTGGCGACAATAATAGGTAGCCTTTAGCGGTGTCGAGTAATACCTCGGTACCGTGCAAGGACATGATCTTAGCTTCAACGCCAGCCATAGCAGCAATGCCCATTGCTCTTGCCAAAATAGCACTGTGGCTCGATGCCCCACCTAATGTGGTGCAGATGCCTTTAACAAATGCAGGATTAAGTTTTGCGGTATCAGAAGGGGTTAAATCTTTAGCGACTAGAATAGTATTTTCAGGGAGATCAGTAGGAATCGTGTCTTGAGATAATCCCGCCATAATCCGTGAGACACGGTTGCCGACGTCCATAAGATCCGTTGCACGTCCAGCCAACAAGAGATTATCCATCCCAGCAAGTTTATCGGCTTGGCGGCAGATGCTCTTACTCCAAGCATACGGGGCTGACTTGCCTTGTTGTAACTCAATAATACAATCGTCGTACAAATCTGGATCTGACATTAGCTCTTGATGAGCGACAAAAATATCGGCTTTTTGCCCCATATTTTTGCGCTGTAATTCTTCAACTAACTCAGCTAAAGTGGCATCGGCTATTTTCATCGCATCGTCAAGAATGTTTTGCTCAACCTGTGCATCATCAGCAAAAGTGTCAAATTTAGGCACCTCAGCGTTAATCACATATAAACGCCCTCTCACTTGACCTGGAGATGCCTCTACCCCAATTAACTGACGGGGATCTTGGCTTGTTTGCAGTAGCAGTGACGGCTCGGAAAAAGGATCAAAATCACTTTTAACCTTGTTAGTCACCTGTGATGCATCTGCGCCCTCTTCACCTAAACCTGAGCTTATCGCCTCAGCTAATGCCGCGATTGCCGCTTGTTGATCTTTGCCTTTAGCGAGAATGACAATCTGCTCCCCAAAAGCGATGTCTAACCCCATCAGACCAACCACACTGCGGGCATTGACTTGCTTGCCTGCTTTTTCAATCATCACGTCACATTCAAATGACTTAATCGCGGTAACGATAGCGGCAGCGGGGCGAGCGTGGATACCGGTTGGATTAATGACAACGATAGGGTCTGAGCTTATCATGTCATCTGACTTTGTTAGCGCTTCACCTGCCGCAGCTAACTCAGCACTAAACAACAAATCTCCGGCGTTAACACATTTTTCCATGGTCGGAGTTAAGTTAATAATTCTTGTCATATCGGTAAGCAGTATCACTGTACGCAAACTTTTGACGCTACAACCTACTTTATCTAAATCTAACTCAATGAGTGGCGTTTTGGCTTTGACAACATCCCCCACCTTAACCAAAGCCTTAAAACCTTCGCCTTTCAATTTAACGGTGTCGACACCTATATGAACCAGAATCTCAATGCCTGTGGCAGTTAATAAGGTCACGGCATGCTTTGAAGGGTGTATTTGACTAATAGTGGCATCACATGGCGCGTGAAGTATGTTTTCAATGGGGTCTATCGCTAGACCATCGCCGACCATCTTTTGTGAAAATGCGGCATCAGGAACCTGACTCAGTGGACAGCAAACTCCTGTGAAAGGGGCGAGCAACTGAATAGTGGTTGAAGTTTTTTTGTTCATTGGAACTCCGAATTAAACACTTAACTGCATAATATTAGTGTATTTTTTATTTATTGCAGTGGAATAGGTAAAGTAAAAAAGCGGCTGCTTACATTTTTACTCACTATTCCAATATCAATCAGACTATTAGTACAACTTAATGTACTTATTAAGGAGACCAACGATTACCACTCCTTAATTTGTAGGAATAACTACACTATTTGGTTGAAACCTCGAATAGTCGAGGTGACTACGTGAGTGATCAGACATCAATTTAACAAAGCTAAGATGTGATGTCACAATCAGATCTCCAAGATATGATGTCGGTAACAAAATTACCTAATTGTTACCAACATCCTAAATAGTTCAAACCATCGATAAAGGTTACAAACCATCCTTTTATGTGGATTTCACTCACTCATTTTTCATAAAATCGAAAAACTTAATATAACGGCAATATCTTTATTAGCACTCAATTAAGTGACTCTGACAATAACTTGCCATTTGAACCTTACTTAAAATGCGATATCACCTTTAAGTGTCACCACCCAAGTATCGTCATTCTCACTGATAGCACCTGGATTAATGATGTATTGAATTTCAGGACGAATAGCAGCATATTTAGTGACTTGAAATTTATAATAGCTTGCAACTACCGTCTCAGTGTCTTTGACAGGCATATTAACTACATGATTATTATTGTAAAGATGCGCACTATCGGCAAAACTATCGTTTACATGTAAATAGGTTGCGGCTAAGCCCCATTTATCATTTGCACGTGTTGCAAATGGACCTTGATAATTAACACCTAATGCCAAAGAGTGATCAACAGAAGTGATATCTTGGTCGTTTAACGTCCCCATAAAGAACACACTAAGACCACGATCAGAATCACCGCCAACAGAAGTCACTTGTTGCTCAGCAACAAAATAAGCCCCATCTTTACTGTCATGTTGGCGTGCTTTACCGCCATCAATAATCAAGGGGTTACCCTCTTCATTGTAGTAAAGGTCTTCACCGCCAACGGTATCATGCCAATAACCGAGTTTATAAGTACCCGGTAAGCCATTGATCTTCGGCATCCAAGCAAGTTCAACAGGAATCGTAATCCCCAAAGTGCCGTGAGGACTGCCTAAATTAAGATTTTGGCTGTTTTTAAGCCAGCTTGGGTTCATCTGGTAAATACCTGTTTTGACATACCACTCTGGCGCTAGCTGATATTTAACAACACCAGCCCATTGACTGATAGGCCAGTTGTATATAGTTGAATTAAAGTTACCAACTTGCGAACCACAGAATCCAAGATAGGCAAATTCACACTGAAAATCGCCAAACTCAGCGCCCACATTCATTCGGCCTAATTTGATATTGAGGTCACCGCTAAGCAAATTTTGCTCATAGTAGAATTCTGAAATACGGGTAACTCGGCCACGACCAAACACTTCTATTGACTGCATTAATTGGCCAATTTCGGCTTTATCATTAATGTTTTGGCTCTGCCCACCTCGATTAGTTAACGCAACGTGGAAGTTGGCACCGGACAGTTCAAGTAATTTTTCGAGGTCGAAATTAGCACCAAGGACAGTTTGGTCGGCATAGCTAGTCGCATGACGTTGTCCACCGTTTAGGTTGCCACCTGTTTCAAAGGTATAACCTAAGCTAACGTCAACACCAGCATTATGCATCTGGCTGCGAATACCACCGATATCACCAAACAGGTAGTTATCAGCAGAGAAATTATCGGCTTGCACTGGACTACTGCAAATAAGTAACAGCACTGAGGCTGTCGTAAGAGTGTTGATACTTTTCATTGAATACTTCTTATAGTCAATTGGAAAAGGCAATGCATCGTTATAAGATAAATGCACTATGGAATGTTACTTAAAAGATTTTTTTGTATCAAAAATAGTAATTACAGAACAATAATACAGCAATAAATTTACACACTAATGCGGAAAATGTTGATTTTGAGCGTTTGATCTCAAGTTGATAAATGTCGTTATGATTGCTGAACACCTTGTATTTAGTTGGCTTTTAGATTGCATAGTGATTAGGAGAAGCAGGCTCAACACCCACTGTAGAAAGGGCTATCGACAACCGTCAGCACTTTTAAGTATCAATACTTAGTTAGATTTACATTCAATAAGCACACCGACTTAGCGTTGAAATAGATGTATATTTCAAACAGAGCTCCATCAGCCTGCTTAGTATTCGTGCTGACCTAACGCCATTAATGACTAAGTGGGTGAGCAATCTCGATAGCGGATCCTTGGTACTTGTGGATTCAAAGTCACGCTTTAGCTGAATATGTCATATTGCGGTACAGCCCAAACTAGAATTGATATCGTCAATATCGATAAGAGTTACTCATGTCTGAGTCTGATAACCGTTCCCTGGTTGAGCTGTTAATATTTAATGTTTTAGAGGCTAGAGTATTTTTCATTACCATAAACTGAAGTGCGAAGTTCAGTTCTTGATATAAACCCGCTGCTATGGTTTCTTTTTCAACACATAATTAGCAGCAAGCTGACTAGTAATTCTATTGCCTTGAGTGTCCAATCTGATCAGCTGATTTTCACCAACTAGATATTGTGTGCCATCTGGCAAGATGATTTTTTGGCCATGCTCGCCCCATGTCACTTTGCCAATCAGTTTGAAAATTTTCTCGTCTTTGCCCAAATAAACAGTTTCCTCAACAAAGCTATTATCAGCTTTAAGTGTCATTAGGGTTTGTATACCTTCACAACTTGCGCAAGGCAACACACCTTCATAGCTACCTGCCCAATCGAGCGAATGTTGACTGCTGTCACCCACAGGCACAGGATTGGCAACATCTGTTTGAACTTGGCTCGTACTAGCTGCAATGTCTTCTTTCGGGGCTTCAGAGCAAGCCGCGGTGAGTAAAACCAAAACGGCGATACAAGATATTGATTTGTTCATAATTTCTCCAAGACAATTTGGGCATAGTAACGCGTTATGTTCATTCATCATACCTGCCAAAAACGAGCTAGTCTAAGTTTGACTATTTTTATTTTATAACAGCAACTTAAGTTGTATTTTTGTGATATTTAAGTAGTGAAAAGGTTGGTAATTAATGCCAAAGCTGTAATTAATGATGAGAATAATATCTCTTTAAAATTCGTTACTTTCAACATCAAATCTATACTCAAAATCAACCATGAAGCCCACTTATTGAGTCAATAACATAATGATTTAGCGATGAGGTTGCGATAGATTTTGTGCTATTCCAGATGTCGATTATCACTCCACCTGTACACATATTGAGTCAGAAATATGAAGTTTGTCACTTAGCAGCTGAGACAAACCCTGCCTTTAAATAGTCAGCATGATTAAATTGAAATAACCTAAAAACCGGGGCTAATCATTATCGACCACAGCACGCCCGATGGCGATATCGCGCGGTTTGGTCAGTAGGAAGATGTTATATCAGCAGAAAACCAAGAGTCAGTCAATTAACGGCCAATGCCATGCGGTTTAATAGGTGCTATTTGTGACTCGACATCTTGTTATCAAAAGCGGGCACATATGTCTCAGTTTTCCATTTTTGGTCTGAGAATATGATTACTCAAATGTCAGAAAGAAAAAAGCCATTGATTATCAATGACTTTTTCTTTTAAGATGCGACCAAGGGATACAAATTTGCACCTAAGGCCCTCGTATTAAATGTAAATTAGTGTTGTATTTTCACATACTAATAAAAAGTTAATTGCCAATAGAACACAATGGCTAACTGAGATTGCCTATATTTTCACATTGAAATTATTTAAATGTGTCACGTAAACACACCAGCCAAAGCCCTGATAAAGAGGTAATAAGGTTATTTATCATTACGACCATAATGAGTTTGCAAATTTTGCTCATGTTCAAGACTAAAAGGCACTGAGGGGTCGAAGGTGGGTGCATCTTTCACTTGCTGCTGCGTCATATCTACATAAATTTTAGAGGTAGGCCAACTCACCTCTTTAATCCACTTGGGCGCAACCAAAACTAGATGACCCAACCACCAATTACTGGTGTTAATAATCAAATAACGAATAGCCCAAGTGTCGGTATCTATCAACATACCTTGTAAGTGACCCAATTCACCGTCTATCGCATCAAGATGATAATCCGTCACGGCCTCACTACTGCGCAGATGATGATCATCATCCCGTGATAATGCAGCATCGACGTCTGCGGACATCTCTGAGTTATCTATGTTATCTGGTTTTGGCGCGACACTATAATAACCAGGAGACATCATATTAGGACTGGGCTCACTTCCCCAAATACCTGTGTTCCCCCAGTAATGTTGGTAACCATAATATTCCATATGATCGACCTCATGCTGCCTAGAGACGGGTTTTTCGCTATCGATGTCAGGGCTATTTTTTACCTGCTCTCTTGAGATTGTGACAGTAAGCGTCTTCTGCTGCTGATTAAACTCTTTGATTGATATGGGTGAAAGCAATATTTTTTTGCTTGATAACCAAGATCCCGTTTCCACCACCAAGTATCGGATGACCCAATGCTTGTCATCAAAATAAAAATCTTTAGTTAATCCAATATCGCCATCAGAGGCGTGAATAGCTAAACTTTTTAAATCATTCAGTGTATATAACATGATGTATTTGCTCCAGATTAAAGATGGCAAACAATAAGTCATTGCTTTGCTAATAGAGT
>NZ_JACJER010000106.1:0-16105 GCF_014164185.1 Shewanella sp. SG44-6
CAAAACACCGTTTTATTTCTTTTTACTGCGCAATGATGAAATTAACGCATTTGCATTTTTCGGTGGTCATGTTGGCGTTCATACTGGCTTATTTTTAAATGCTGACAACGAAAGTGAATTGGCATCAGTACTTGCACACGAAATTACTCACGTAACTCAACGTCATCTTGCGCGCTCACTTGAAGCACAAGAGAAAAGTTCTACGGCTACGATTGTGGGTATGTTAGGAGCTATTTTATTAACCATAGCAGCCCCTCAAGCAGGTATGGCTGCACTAGCGACAACCCAAGCACTATCAACACAAGCAAAAATTAACTATACCCGCTCAAATGAGCAAGAGGCCGACCGTATTGGCATGCAAACTCTTGTTGATGCAGGGTTCGATCCCAATGCTGCCGCCACATTTTTCGGTCAGCTGGCTATTCGTTATCGTTTTACCACCACCCCACCACAAATGTTACTGACGCATCCATTACCAGAGTCTCGAATTACAGAAGCCCGTAACCGTGCGGCTCAATACGCTAAACGATATGTACCTAACAGCCTTAACTTTCAATTAGCCAAAGCGCGTATCCAAGTGCGTTTTTCAAGTTTAAGTGACGATGCGGCATTATCTTTATTTGAACAACAACTCAAAAAGAATGAATATACTTTTAAAGAGGCTGCTCTCTACGGCAAAGCGCTGGCACTTTTCCGTTTACAGAAATTTGATCAAGCTGAGGTCATCATTGATGACTTGCTTAAACAAGATGACAATAATTTGTTTTATATCGATACCAAAACAGATTTATTAGATCAGAAAAAAGACTATACAAATGCCATCGCATTATTAGAAGCGCAACGGAAAATAAAACCAACTTCACAGGTGATCAATACTAACTTAGCCAATATTTATGTGCAGGCTGATCAGCCCCAAAAAGCCATTCCGCTTTTAGAGGAACTGATATTTTTCGATAAGCAGAATATGCTGCCTTATCAAATTATGGCTGATGCGTACCGCAAGTTAGATAACAAAGCCCTCGAGTATTACAGTAATGCTGAATTTATGGCCTTATCAGCTAATTACAAGGGAGCGATTGACCAACTCAACTATGCTTATCGCTATTCAGATGGTAAAACCTTACAACTGGCAAGAATTGAAGCAAGAATAAGACAATTTAGACAAGCTGATAGGGAAATGGAGGCGTTAAAGTAGCCGCAATAATTTAACCTTACAAGCCATTCTTTGATAGAATGATGGCAAACAATAAATGAATTTATTGTTTGCCATTTTTTAATGACGGACTCTAAACATGACAACTGCAAAAACAATTATTTACCATAACCCGCGCTGCTCAAAAAGCCGTGAAACCTTAGCATTACTGCAGGCTAATAACGCCGATATCACAGTCGTTGAATATTTAAAGACGCCGCCATCCGCCACGGAAATACAGACCATATTACAGCTTCTGGGTTTAACGGCGCGCCAGCTAATGCGAACCAAAGAAGATGAATATAAAAGCCAATACTTAGCAGATGCATCCTTATCAGAAGCGCACCTTATTGCTGCTATGGTAGCAACACCTAAGTTAATTGAACGCCCAATTGTGCTAGCCAACAATAAAGCTGCTATTGGCCGTCCTCCTGAAAATGTTTTGTCTATTCTGTAACGAGTACCATAATGACTTCCCAAACCTTGTTTCAACTAAGCCGAATCGGTTACCTTGCGTTACTCCTACTGCTTAGCGGTTGGTTTATTCAACAAGGCATCAATGGCACCTATTCGCTAGGGTTCAGCTTAATATGGATTGTACCTTTATTATTTCCGCTAAAAGGTATTTTAACTGGTAATCCTTATACTTATGCATGGGCCAGCTTTATTCTGTGTGTGTATTTATTGCATGGCTTAACCCTGGCTTACATCACTACCGATGCGTTTGTGTTTGCGGTGATTGAATCAGTACTAATTGGCATTCTATTAATCACTTTTCCATTTTATGCCCGCAAGCGAGGTAGAGAGCTAGGATTAGGGCTAAAGAAAAAGTCTGAGCAACAATAAACCACCTTCATTTTTGTTGTTTATCTAAGCGCTTTCGGGCGCTTTTTTGTTGATTGCATTTAAACAAGACAGCATGCTACATTTATCCGTTAACAAGATGTTGCATAGTATGTTTTTTAATAACAACAAAATAATCATGGAGTGGTTTAATGCCGTTATCGCAAAAATTAGGGCCCTACAGCCTTTTAGCCTGTGCCATGTTAGTTAGCGCATGCGGAGGAGATTCAAACAATAACGATCAAGGTACGCCTACCTCATCCGCTTTCGAAATTTGCAGTGAAAATATCACTTACTCTATTGCCGACACAAACTCTCAACTGACTTTTATTGTTGAACACCATTATGCCAAAGACAAACCCGGTAGCATTATTGCCAATCTCAATCAACAAGACAGTATTGGTAAAACATTTTTGTGGCAGCAGATTTCAGGACCAAGCCTTGAACTAACAGCAGTCAATAGCCAAGTTTTAGCATTCACACCGACAAGTAACCAAGATTACGCTTTTAAGGTGACTGTCTCTGGCGATAACATCAGTATAGAAGAAATGGTATCCATTACTGCCGATTCAGCTGACAATATTCTACGTATTAACAGCGATCATCAAATGGTCAATAGAACTGATGCGAGTTTACGTATACAGAATATTAACGGCCAAGTACCTGAAAATATTAGCTGGTGCATGTATCCTAGTGATAATAATAAAGCCTTTACTAACGTGGATTTAAGTGACATTACTAGGCCACTGTTTGTTGCGCCAAACGTCGATACCGATCAACTCTTCAGTCTTAAAGCCACGGCCTCATTTGATGGCCAAACGATAAGTGATGACGTCAATTTACTCGTAACCAAAGAAAAAGCGGCCCCAGCGGACGCCTACTTCAGTTATCCCGTTGCACGAACGCACGCTTACAAGCATGACTCACCTTATGCTAACCAACTGGCCTCTTGTGTTTACTCGAATCAATTCGTTGAGCCATGCAATATTGTTAATGTGCTGCCCTTCATTAGCCAAGATACTAATCCAGACCCGATTGATACTATTATGGACAGAGTACTCGTTTCACACGACTGGATGGCAGCAAACTTTGAAGCCTATTTACGTGCACAAACTCACAATGATTTTGTAGAATTGCTGCAATCAGTGACTGCTATCGTCATCAGTTACGATATTAGACCGGCCTTTTATGCTGGTTATATAGGAGCAATATATTTAGACCCTGAATACCTGTGGCTAACTTCAGCACAGCGAGATACGATTAATGAAACGCCTGATTATCGTAGCAACTTTGGTGAAGAGCTTAATTATCTCTCGCCATATCGTTATGTCAAAAACAACGATTATGCTGGTCAATATATAGAAATAGGCAATCGTACTAACCGTACCATGGAGAATATGTCTTCTAATCTAGCCAGGCTCTTATATCACGAACTTGCTCATGCAAATGATTATTACCCACAAAGCATACATGCAAATATTCAAGGTCCAACCTTAAAAGAAGAATATCAACGTCGTTATGAGGCTAATGCGATGACCTCTGATCAACTCAACATCCGCTACCCATTAACCAGTACTGAGATGTATGGTCTTGCAAACGTTAACTACTCTGGCGAGTCAGCAAATAATACCCAAAAAGCTTATACACCAAGTGACGTCGCACAATTTTTTGCCAACGATCTTGCCAACGATGACTATGCTTATTCATCAACACGAGAAGATGCAGCGATGCTATTTGAAGAAGTGATGATGAGCCATCGATATGGTATTTTGCGTGATATCGCGATTACTGACAAACCAGAAGTTGCCACAAGTTCAACCATTGTGGTTGAATGGGGTCAGCGCGGCCGTATCGGCCAACCTGAGTTATATGATCGTGCCAGCTATGTTGTGAGCCAAATGTTACCTGCAATAGGGGTAACACAAGTGATGGATGGTTTGCCTGCACCTGTGGCGTTAGTTAACGGTCTGAGTTGGGCACAAAATTTAGTGCTAACAACTGATCCATCAAAATCATCACAGAAAGTCTCATCACAAGCTGAACAAAATGCTGTTGACCCTCGACCATTACAATTTAGTGGCAATGATCATCTGCAGCAATAAGTCATTAACTCACTAAACAAAAACGCCAAATGAATTCATTTGGCGTTTTTATTATCTAATAGGATAGACTGACAACGATAATTTTTTATAAGGAATTATAGTCTAAGCATCTCTTTTATAAATGGAATAGTCAGTTTTCGCTGATGTACCATAGAGGCTTTATCGAGTTTATCGAGCACATCAAACAAGGTGCGTAAATCACGAGCCATACGAGTGAGTAAAAAACGCCCTACTTCATCAGATAACTGCAAGCCACGCATTGCCGCGCGGCGTTGTAATGCAAGCAGTTTTTCATCATCAGCCATAGGTTGCAGTTGATATATGAGTCCCCACTGCATTCGAGAAACCAAATCGGGCAGTAAAAAACCCGTTTCTGAAGGTGAAGCTTTACCGCTCACAATCAAACGACAATCTTGTTGCTCTGCAATACGATTATACAAATGAAAAATGGCTTCTTCCCATACAGGGTGGCCCGCTATCGCTTCAACATCGTCAATACAAATCAAGTCAAGCGATTCTAGGCCCTCAAACAAGGCCGGAGAAATACTTGCGTGAATGCCAAGTGGGATATACAAAGTACGGCGGTCTAAGTCGTTAGCATGAGCGCAAGCAGCATGCATTAAATGTGTTCGGCCTGACTTTTCGGGACCATAAAGATATAAAGAAGAAGCCAAGGATCCCTCAGCACTGGCTTGAAGTTTTTGGATCAACTCGTCATTACCCGAAGCGGGGTAATAACTCTGAAAAGTTTCATCGTCAGGTAAATAAACGGGTAAAGATAATTGTCTTGGTGAGTTTTGTGTCACTCAGATAGGTCTCAAAATCATAAACGAACTAACATCATTATACCTAAGTGAGTCCATTATGCGAATATAGGCAATAAGCCTCAACATAAAGATGCCTCAGATACAGCATTTCACGCTATACGATAAAACAGTATAGCGCACCGATTGATCATACTTATTGACCCAACCATTGATAAATCAACTTAGGTTTAGTTTTGTCAGTAGTTGACTCATAAAATGAATCGACACTGCCCACAGTATCTAATTGTGATAAGCGGCTATCAATATTAAGCAACCGCTGCAAATCATCTAAATTACTAAACAAGTCAATAGTATAAGTGGCAGAATCGCCCTTAAACTGGCTTAATGTTATCGACTTAACGGCACTAAGCTGACGAAGGTAACGTTCAACATTCACCACTTGAGTCATATTATTTAATCCGGTAAATCTGACTTGTGTTGTAAGGTCACCGCCTGTAGAAGCAATAGCATATTGACTAATATAATAATCCGCCAGAATACTCATCATACTTTTGGTAGCTTGTTGATAATCGGTGGCATCACCTTGTTGAGAAATTAAAGCCACCAACACACCATTAGTTCTGTTTTTATCGAATAATTTAATGCTGTAATTTAGGTTGCTGCCTTGGGTATCAATATTGGCAACAGCAAAGTAATCAGCTTGGTAACGGGTTGATGCTTTGGCTAATACATCGGTAAACATACCACGCACATCAGTAATGCTCACTTGCATAACATCATCTAAATCCATAATAGGCAACAATAATGGAATGCCTTTATTATTAGACTCTTGGGCTAAATCAGTACGTATATCTGTGGCCGAATCATCAGCTAAAATAGTTTGCTGATTATTTTCATCAACGGATATCCACAACAAGGTTAATGGCCGCTGGCTCCCCCAAACAGGTAAACCGGCTTCGCGTAATGTTGAAATCACCCGCTGATGGTCAAAACTGGCTTTGAGCATCAACTCACCATTTGACTCATAATAACCATATTGAGTCAAAATGACCTCAGGGGCATTAATTTGAGCTTTAACTAGGGGGTGAAGCACCACACTAGGTAAACCAGAATTTTTCAAGAAAACAGCAGCTAATGCCTCTTTTAGCGCATTATCTTTTACATCATTTGCACGTGAACTCACCGCAATATCGGCTTCATCTAACTTGCCGACTTCAGCAGCATACACAGTCGCAATAGAGGTTAATGCAATTATCGGTAACACAATGAGATTAATTAGTTTTTTCAGCATCAGATAACATAAACGCAGCAAATATAAGTGAACAAATTATATCATAATAAAATTCTATCGAGTAATGGATAACGAAAACTCTTTTTTACTACTGCCAAATTGACCCTATATTGTAGCCATATCAAATAACATTAATCGCTACAACGTCCTCAAAGTTGTTATGCATATGATAGCTTTTATGTGACAATTCGCGCCGTTTGAGCACACGCTAACTTTCTAAATACTGATGGAGAACAATATGAAACGCGTGTTAATTCCGCTACAGGGCGCACAAATGTTATTTGTCGCTTTTGGTGCGCTTGTACTAATGCCGTTATTGACGGGTTTAGATACCAGTGTCGCCTTATTTACAGCCGGTTTCGGTACCCTTCTGTTTCAATTAGTCACTAAACGCCAAGTTCCTGTATTTCTCGCTTCTTCCTTTGCCTTTATCGCCCCCATTTTATATGGCGTACAAACATGGGGTATTCCAGCCACCATGGGTGGTTTAATGGCAGCTGGCGCAGTTTACATGCTACTTGGGCTAACGGTAAAACTGCGCGGCACAGGATTTATTCATACCCTGTTACCCCCTGTGGTTGTCGGCCCAGTAATTATGATCATCGGTTTAGGCTTAGCGCCAGTCGCTGTCAATATGGCATTAGGTAAAAGTGGTGATGGTAGCTTAGTCATCGTTGAGCCCAATATTGCCCTAATAATTTCTCTTTCAGCCTTAACGACTACAATAATCGTGGCGATTTTTGCTAAAGGATTAGTTCGTTTAATGCCTATTCTGGCCGGTATTTTAGTCGGCTATGGCACTAGCTTAGCCTTTGGTGTTGTTGATTTTACGCCCGTAAGTGAAGCCGCTTGGTTAGCTATGCCAAACTTTGTTGCCCCAGAGTTTAACTGGCAAGCTATTTTATTTATGATCCCAGTGGCCATTGCGCCTGCCGTTGAACACATTGGTGATATTTTGGCTATTTCAAATGTGACAGGTAAAGATTATTTTAAAAAGCCTGGCTTACATCGCACCCTGACTGGTGACGGTATTGCCACAATTGCAGCAGCAGCATTGGGTGGTCCACCTAACACCACATACAGTGAGGTAACTGGCGCGGTGACACTCACTAAAAGTTTTGACCCTCGCATTATGACGTGGACAGCGATTACCGCAATTACCTTAGCTTTTGTTGGCAAACTGGGCGCCATGATGCAAACAATTCCCGTTCCCGTCATGGGTGGCATAATGTGCCTACTCTTTGGCTCAATTGCTGCTGTGGGATTAAACACCCTAATTCGTCATCAAGTCGATTTGTCTGAACCCCGTAATCTCAGTATTGTTGGGGTAACGTTAGTGTTCGGTATTGGTGGCATGGCATTTGGCATTGGCTCATTTAGTTTAACCGGTATCAGCTTATGCGGGATTGTGGCTATTTTGATGAACTTGATTTTACCAGCGATAAAAAAGCCACCAACTGAGGCATAACCTCTTTAACATAGAAGCTGCTTAATCAGTAAGGCGCTATAAAAAAGCCCCAATCGCAAATTGCGATTGGGGCTTTTTAATCAGTGCATTAAACACTCAATCAATACTCATTACTCTGCAGCGTTTTCGGTGCGGAATTTATCAGCAGTCGCTTTAATGATTGGCTGAAGTTCACCTTTTTGGAACATTTCAGTGATGATATCACAACCACCAATCAACTCGCCTTCAACCCATAGCTGTGGGAATGTTGGCCAGTTAGCAAATTTTGGTAGTTCAGCACGAATATCTGGGTGCTGTAAAATATCTACGAAGGCAAATTGTTCACCACAATTGATCATCACTTGAGCAACTTGAGATGAAAATCCACAGCTTGGTAGCTTAGGTGAACCTTTCATGTACACAATAATTGGGTTTTCGCTAATTTGCTGTTTAATCTTTTCTACAGTTTCCATTGGATTTCCTAAGTACGACGAATGAACACATAACGACTATTGTACGACACCTAGACAAAGAACAAAATGCCACAGTTTGTAGGGTTTATCTAAAATCCATTAAATAGCTACAGCAATCCAGATAATTCCCAAACAATGATTCACATCACAAAAATAATCAGTACAATAGAAGTAGAGCAATGTTACCTGATTGGTAAACAAAACGATAACCTGAATCCATGGAGAGATACTAATGGCTTTCGAACTACCAGCTTTACCTTATGCAAAGAACGCACTTGAACCACACATTTCTCAAGAAACCATTGAGTTCCATTATGGTAAGCATCACAACACTTACGTGGTAAAACTAAACGGTTTAGTTGAAGGAACTGAATTTGCTAACAAAACGCTAGAAGAAGTTGTTAAAACTTCAACTGGTGGTATGTTCAACAACGCCGCTCAAGTTTGGAACCACACTTTTTACTGGAACTGTTTAGCGCCTAACGCTGGCGGCGAAGCAACTGGCGATATCGCTGCTGCTATCAATGCATCTTTTGGTTCTTTTGAAGAATTCAAAGCTAAATTTACCGATTCTGCAGTCAACAACTTCGGTAGTGCTTGGACTTGGTTAGTTAAAAAAGCTGACGGTTCATTAGCCATTGTTAACACTAGTAATGCTGCTACACCGTTAACAGATGAATCAGTGACTATTTTATTAACTGTAGACGTATGGGAACATGCTTACTACGTTGATTATCGTAACGCACGTCCAGAGTATTTAGCGCACTTCTGGCAACTTGTTAACTGGGAATTTGTTAACAAGAACTTTGCTGCTTAATCTTCATTAGCTGCAAAAAACTAAAGGAGCCTTTTGGCTCCTTTTTTTGAATCTTTTCTTACCACAAAGCATGACTCACATCACACTTCTATTTTTGCAACTATTGCAAATGCTACTGTTTGTCTTTGTTTTTATTTAATTTATTTTCCATTAAAACTTCGCCAAGTCATTTACCCTGTCCTACACTTTACTCGTAAAGCCTAATATTGCGCTAATTGGTCCAGTAATATAGTTAAACCATTGCGTTAGCCACAGAGGCGTTTTACGTAATACTACTGCATGTTTTGAGGGGGTTATTATGGGTATTTTTGAGCATTATCAACAACGATATCAACAAAAACGCGACGAAGAATATACCTTGGAGCAATTTCTTGATATTTGTAAACAAGACAAAAGTGCCTATGTATCTGCTGCCGAACGCTTATTAATGGCCATTGGTGAACCGCAGATTATCGACACAGCAAAAAATCCTGTCTTAAGCCGTATTTTTTCTAATCGTGTTATTGCAAGCTATCCCGCATTCAAAGACTTTTATGGTATGGAAGACGCGATTGAACAGATTGTGGCTTATTTAAAACATTCTGCTCAAGGCTTGGAAGAATCAAAACAAATTTTATATCTTCTCGGTCCTGTTGGTGGCGGTAAATCGTCCATTGCCGAAAAACTCAAGGTACTTATGCAGCATGTGCCTATTTACATACTAAGTGCTGATGGGGTTCGTAGTCCGGTTAACGACCATCCTTTTTGCTTGTTTGATCCCGAAGAAGACAGTCAGTTACTGAACAATGAATACCAGATCCCGAGTCGTTATATCAAAACAATCATGTCTCCATGGGCAGTAAAACGTTTACACCAATACGGTGGCGATATTTCAAAGTTCAAAGTAGTAAAAGTATATCCATCGGTGCTAGACCAAATCGGCATTGCTAAAACAGAACCCGGTGATGAAAACAACCAAGATATTTCAGCTTTAGTCGGTAAAGTCGATATTCGTCAATTAGAGCATTTCTCACAAGATGATGCTGATGCCTATGCCTACTCAGGTGCATTATGCAGAGCAAACCAAGGCTTAATGGAATTTGTCGAAATGTTTAAGGCACCGATTAAGGTATTACATCCATTATTGACAGCAACCCAGGAAGGTAATTACAACAGTACTGAGGGCTTATCAGCACTACCGTACAACGGCATTATTTTAGCCCATTCGAATGAATCAGAATGGTCAACGTTTAGAAATAATAAAAACAATGAAGCATTTTTAGATCGCGTCTATATCGTCAAAGTGCCCTACTGCTTGAGGGTTTCTGAAGAAATGGCGATCTACCAAAAACTATTAGCCAATTCAGAATTATCAAACGCATCTTGTGCCCCAGGCACCTTAGAAACATTGGCACAATTTAGTGTGCTCTCTCGCTTAAAAGCACCGGATAACTCATCTATTTATTCCAAGATGCGTGTATACAATGGTGAAAGCTTAAAAGATACCGACCCAAAAGCAAAGTCCTACCAAGAATACCGTGACTACGCTGGCGTAGATGAAGGAATGCAAGGACTATCCACCCGCTTTGCCTTTAAAATTCTATCCAGAGTGTTTAACTTTGACAGTGCAGAAATAGCCGCAAATCCAGTGCACTTATTTTATGTACTCGAAAAACAAATTGAGCAAGAACAATTTCCAAATGAAGTAAGTGAAAAATATTTAGAGTTCCTTAAAGGTTATTTAATCCCTAAGTATGTTGAATTTATTGGCAAGGAAATACAAACCGCTTACCTTGAGTCCTATTCAGAATACGGCCAAAATATTTTTGACCGCTATGTTACTTATGCCGATTTTTGGATTCAAGATCAAGAATATCGAGATCCCGAAACCGGACAACTGTTCGATCGTGGGGCACTCAATGCAGAACTGGAAAAAATAGAAAAACCTGCTGGAATTAGTAATCCAAAAGACTTCCGTAATGAGATTGTTAACTTTGTTCTGCGAGCTCGCGCCAACAATGAAGGCAATAATCCGTTGTGGACCAGTTATGAAAAATTACGCGTTGTGATAGAGAAAAAAATGTTTTCTAACACTGAGGATTTACTGCCAGTGATTTCATTTAACGGCAAAACATCCAATGACGATCAGCGTAAGCATGACGATTTTGTTAATCGTATGATGGAAAAAGGCTACACCAAAAAACAAGTCAGATTATTGTCAGAATGGTATTTACGAGTGCGCAAATCATCGTAAAACGCTAGGTTGG
Organism: Shewanella sp. SG44-6; assembly: GCF_014164185.1. Classification (NCBI taxonomy): domain Bacteria; kingdom Pseudomonadati; phylum Pseudomonadota; class Gammaproteobacteria; order Alteromonadales; family Shewanellaceae; genus Shewanella; species Shewanella sp. SG44-6. Next base: position 11,179 of record NZ_JACJER010000106.1, read on the forward strand.
CAGAGTCAGCCCTTGCTGACTTTGCCATGAATTAGACTTGGGAGAGGCGTATGGCAAATTTTATTGATAGACGACTCAATGCAAAAGGAAAAAGCACCGTCAATCGGCAGCGTTTTATTGAGCGCTATAAAAAACAAATCAAAAAAGCTGTCGGAGAAGCTGTCACTCGTCGCAGTGTTACTGATATTGATAAAGGTGAACAGATTAGCATTCCAACTCGAGACCTTAGTGAACCTGTTTTCAGACAAGGCCAAGGTGGCAGAAGGGATCGAGTACACCCTGGGAATGATCAATTTAATCGCGGTGACCAAGTTCAACGACCTAAATCTGGCCAAGGCGGTTCTGGGCAAGGTGATGCATCAAATAGCGGTGACGGTGATGATGATTTTGTATTTACTATCTCAAAAGACGAATATCTAGAGTTACTGTTCGACGATCTCGAACTGCCTAATTTACAAAAAAATCAGCTAAATAAATTAGTTGAATATCAAACCTATCGAGCGGGATTTACCAATGATGGCGTGCCCGCTAACATTAATATTGTCAGATCGTTGCGTTCATCTTTGGCGAGACGAATTACCATGAGCGGTGGCAAAAAGAAAGCGCTACAGGCATTGGAAGCCGAACTTGTCATGCTGGAGGACACGCCAGGTGCTCAAGCAGAAAGAATTTTAGCCATAAAGGAACAGATATTATTACTCAAGCAGCAAATCGCAAAAGTACCTTTTATCGATACTTTTGATTTGCGCTTTAACAACTATGCCAAACGTGAAATCCCTTCTAGCCAAGCGGTAATGTTTTGTCTGATGGATGTATCTGGATCAATGGATCAAGAAACCAAAGATATGGCTAAGCGTTTCTATATATTACTTTACCTCTTCCTGACGCGCAGTTATCAAAATCTTGAGGTGGTGTATATTCGTCATCATACACAGGCTAAAGAAGTCGACGAACATGAGTTTTTTTACTCACAAGAAACTGGCGGGACTATCGTATCAAGTGCATTAAAGCTAATGCATGAAATACAGCAAGCACGCTACCCAGAAAATGAATGGAATATTTATGCCGCTCAAGCCTCTGACGGTGATAATTGGGCCGATGACTCGCCAGCCTGCTATGACATTTTAGCAAAACATATTTTGCCAAAGGTTCGCTATTTTAGTTACATAGAAATAACCCATCGCGCTCATCAGACGTTATGGCACCAATATGAGAAACTGCAACAGCAATTTGACAACATTGCAGTACAGAATATTACCCACGTAGAAGACATATACCCAGTATTTCGTGAACTCTTTAAAAAACAAGCTATGTAGGGGGGTGATCATGGTGAATATAAAACGTAGCCCATTAGATGATGGACCCGAGTGGACATTTGACTTACTGCAACAATATCAACATGAAATTGAAAATGCAGCGACATTTTTTAAACTTGAAACTTACCCAAATCAAATTGAAATTATTACTGCTGAACAAATGATGGATGCCTATGCTGGCATTGGTATGCCCATTGGTTATACCCACTGGTCATTTGGCAAGCGATTTATCCAAACAGAGCAAGGCTATAAGCGTGGCCAGATGGGCTTGGCATACGAAATTGTGATTAATTCAAACCCATGTATTGCCTATTTAATGGAAGAAAATACCATTACCATGCAAGCATTAGTCATGGCGCACGCTTGTTATGGTCATAATAGTTTTTTTAAAAATAACTATTTATTCGATACTTGGACCGATGCCAGCTCGATTATCGATTATTTAGTCTTTGCTAAAAATTATATCCGCGAATGTGAGTTACGTTATGGGGTTGAACAAGTTGAGTTAATTCTCGACTCTTGTCATGCATTGATGAATTACGGTGTTGACCGCTATAAACGTCCAGCAGAAGTGTCACTGAAGCAAGAGCAAGAAAAACAGCAGCAACGTGAAGATTATTTACAGAGCCAAGTCAATGACTTGTGGCGAACTCTGCCAACATCACCACAAAAAGAAACGCCAGAAACAAGTACTATTTTCCCAAGTGAGCCCCAAGAAAACATTTTATATTTTATTGAAAAAAATGCCCCATTACTGGCTTCATGGCAACGTGAATTAGTCCGAATTGTTCGTAAAATGGCGCAATATTTTTATCCACAAAAACAAACTCAAGTGATGAATGAAGGTTGGGCGACATTTTGGCATTACACCATACTCAATCATTTATACGATAATGGTAAAGTCACTGACCGTTTTATGATGGAGTTTTTGCAAAATCATACTGCTGTGGTTACGCAACCTGCCTACAATAGCCCTTACTATAATGGCATAAACCCTTATGCCTTAGGTTTTGCAATGTTTGTCGATATAAAACGAATTTGCCAAACACCAACCGAGGAAGATAAAAAGTGGTTTCCCGACATTGCCGGCAGTGATTGGCTTGAAACGGTTCACTTTGCGATGAAGCACTTTAAAGATGAGAGTTTTATTAGCCAATATTTATCACCAAAAGTGATTCGTGATTTTAAATTATTTGCTATTTTAGATGATGAAAAACGCAGCCAACTTTCCATTTCGGCCATTCATGATGAGCAAGGTTATCAAGATATCCGCAACACTCTGTCACAACAATATAATTTATCCAATATAGAACCTAATATTCAGGTGCAACAAGTGCAAGTGAATGGCGATCGTTCTATCACCTTACGCTACATCCCCTATGACAGCATCCCACTTGCAGATAACCATCAAGAGGTGTTGAAGCATTTACATCGGCTATGGGGTTTCAATGTCAGCTTAGAGCAAGTAGACGATGTAGGTATTGTGAGGGTATTATCAAGCTGTCCTGAAGCGACAGCATAAAAAAAGCCAATCGACTTGATTGGCTTTTCAAATTGAGATTCAATATCCGAGGTAAATAAATCGGTATTCTCTATTAACGATAAATGCTCAACTCATCACTGTAAATTAAGTATTATCATGGCCCATTTCAGCAGGCAGGTCATCACGCAGCTTTTGCCACATTTTGCCACTTTCAATACCATTGGCTCGCATCAATGCTGGTACATCAATATAATTTTTAGCTTGGGCGAGTTTTTCCAGCTTAAGATAAAAGCTTAGGGTTAATTCACGGGCTTCTTGGCTGGAAAAATAATAACGACCCACACGATTATAAAGGCCTTTAAAGCCATTTAAAATCAATACATATAATGGGTTACCCGATGCAAATGCTAATGTGTGATGCAACTTATAATCAAATGCAGCATAGGCTTCAGCGTTATTTTCTAAACTGTGAATGTCGGCCAAGACTTCAACCACTTTTTCAGGATTGTGGCGAATGGATGCACGAAAATAAATGTTGCTTACGTTACCACGAGCAGCCATGAGTTGATCGACGAGTAATGGAAAACCATCAGGGTTCAAATCAGCAATGGTTTCTAAAATATTTAAACTAGAGGTTTCCCAAAAGTTGTTCACTTGGGTAGGTTTACCATGCTGAATTTTTAACCAACCATCTCGTGCAAGACGCTGCAGAACTTCTCTTAACGTCGTACGAGTGACACCGATAAGTTCTGAGAGCTCACGTTCCGCAGGTAAAATTGATCCGGGTGGAAATTTATTTTCCCAAATGGAACGAACAATATATTTCTCGGCAAAACTCGCTGGCCCTTTGGCATTGATGATCATCAGCCTTCATATCCTATTGCTAAACAATGGCGAAACTATTGCACTGATCATACCAGAGCGGTGGAAAATAAAAACCATTGTTTATTCAGGACGCTCATTACGACTATTTTTTAACCTACTATGAGCCATTACAACTTCAATAATCAGATACTATTCACATTAAATTACTAAAATCATAAACCTATAGCAATTTTATCGATAAAATAACACAAGTTTAGTATATACTCATGTAGCTAGCTTGTTGATGTAATGTAGTATTTTTGGGAGCAAATAACGACATTACAATTCAATTTTGTTTGAGCTACACTAGCAGCGAAAATACAAGAGCCATATCGAGTTTGCCGCATAAATATGTAGGCTAACACATTGTTTGCTATATCAAGACACTATAATTTCACAACAATAAATAGACGGTAATGTTCAATTTGCCTCGATAGGTTATTTGGCGCAAATTAATGAAAAGTTGATATCCATCAAGTTTTTAATATGAAGTTGCTTCTATTCTCCCAGTTCTGTTGAAAATAATAATGTGTTGCTAGCATCAAAAATGGTACCAATACTGTAACAATCACAATATCGGAGAGGCTGCTATGCAGGCAACCAAAAGTCAGGCGCTGTTTGTTAACTTTTTAGGTAATTCACCTAAATGGTACAAATACGCAATTTTGGCATTTTTAGTCATCAACCCCCTGCTCTTTTTCTATGTAAATCCTTTTGTCGCTGGATGGGTGCTAGTGGTGGAATTTATTTTCACTTTAGCTATGGCATTAAAATGTTATCCACTGCAACCGGGTGGTCTTTTAGCCATTCAAGCCGTCATCATAGGAATGACTTCGCCCTCACAAGTGCTACATGAAATAGAAGCTAATTTAGAAGTATTGCTCTTGTTGGTATTTATGGTCGCAGGTATTTACTTTATGAAACAGCTATTGCTGTTTGTATTTACCAAAATGATCACTAAAGTACGCTCAAAAATTATCGTGTCTTTGATGTTTTGTACTGCATCAGCTTTTTTATCAGCCTTCTTAGATGCCTTAACCGTGATTGCGGTAATCATTGCTGTTGCCGTCGGTTTTTACTCTATCTACCACAAAGTCGCATCGGGTAAGAGTTTTAGTGATAATAACGGTCACGATCATACGTCTGAGTCTAGCGGACAATTAAATGATGAAGAATTAGAATCGTTTCGGGCATTTTTACGTAATTTATTAATGCACTCTGGTATCGGTACTGCACTGGGTGGCGTATGTACTATGGTGGGTGA
>NZ_JACJER010000107.1:0-15959 GCF_014164185.1 Shewanella sp. SG44-6
CTAAACCAGTTATTGCGATGACCCCAATACTGAGACCCTAAATAGTGATCGATTAACGCTCGACTAACGTATTGACGTTGTTACTTTTTTATTAGAGATCTATTATGTGGTTTAGTTCGAAAATTAGTCGGAAAGCGCTGGCATTGCAGCTAGTTACCACGCATCAGTCAGCTGCTGTTGTGGTCGATGCTCAGCAAAATATTATTGTCGTTAATGATGCTTTTAATCAATTAAGCAAGCGCTTAAAACAAGCTGATCATAATCAAACCTTTACTTTATTGCTTACTCGTTATGACAGTAGCAGCAAAACTATTCGCTGTGATGAAAACCTACTCCTTAGTCAGCAAGTTATCCAACTGACTTATAAAAACTTAGAGTCTTGCTCACTTTATACGTTTGATGCTGTATCAACACCGTTATTAACTGAAAGTGTGTGGCAAGAGTTATTAGCTTTCAGTGGCAAGGCCTATGTTGTATTTGATAACAATGAAAAGTTAGTAACAGCTAATTTGGATCCAGTAAATACTGACTCTATTTATTTAAATCAAGCAGATATCAATTTACAGAGAACGTTAAAAAATGGGTTTAACAATAAAGAACACCTACTTTGTTTATCTGAGCAAGATAAGGTCGATGTTAATGTGGCGCGCCATCAAATAAATTCTGGTAATCAAAAGTTCACCGCCTATGTATTATCCCATCAAGAGCAAAACCAGCACATTAAGCAATTTGAAATGTTATCAAAGGTGGTAAGTAACACTAGCACTAGTGTATTGATCACTGATAAAAATGGTTTAGTTGAATATGTAAACCCTGGTTTTGAAAAACTTTCAGGCTTGACCCTTGCAGAGGTAAAAGGCAAAAAACCCGGTATACTTTTGCAACGAGAACAAACCGACAAAGAAACGATTAAGCGCATATCTCAAAAGCTCAAAGCAAAACAAGCTTTCTATGAAGAGATATTGAATTTTGATAAAAATGGAGTGCCATATTGGATTGTATTGGCAGTAAATCCGATTTTTAATGACAAGGGTGAGCACACAGGTTTTGTTGGTGTGAGCTCTGATGTGCGTGAAATCAAACGTATTGTGTTAGAACAGATTAATCAAAGAGATGCAATAAGCAGTCATTCGGCAGTGTTAGAGTTTAATCAAAGTGGTCAGTTTATTTCAGCTAATGACTATACTAAAAAGCAGTTAAATTTATACGACGATATACAAATGCAAACAGTAGTGGGGAATTTAAAAGACCATTTAGACCATTCTCGTACGCAGATGATCCAACGAGGCGAACCGACAGCAGTTATGATGAAACTGACTCATCAAGGGAATGAAGTGATTTTAGATTGTGTTATTTCTTCAATTACGGATTTGAATGGAAATATTTCTAAGTATATTGTTTTTGGTAGTAATGTTTCTTCTCGTAATAAGTTAGTGACCGAAACGCACAGTGCTATGTCTATAGTGTTGAGTAAAATTCAAAATACAGTAACGACCATTAATGCGGTCGCCGATCAAACTAACCTATTAGCCCTCAATGCAGCCATCGAAGCAGCAAGAGCTGGTGAAGCCGGACGTGGATTTGCCGTTGTTGCGGACGAAGTTCGTAATCTTGCGAAAACGTCAAATGACGCCGCGGTTCAAATTGGCCTGCTCATCAATGAAACTCAATCTCATGTCGATGAGTTAGCTTCTTTTTTAAGTGAATAAGTCGAGCTCAACTCGTTCTAGCTGCCTATAAGTTGTTCAAAAGACGATAATAGAAGCCCACTTTAATGAGTGGGCTTGGAATGAGTTGGCTTATGCGTTGCTTGAATGAGCCGCTTGCCCCAATGGCCAACAAACCAGATAAGTGTACTGGCAGATTTTATTCGCTGTCACCCATAGCGCTCATCTTTAGGCCAGCTGAAGCTGTTCAAATTCGGTCCCGGTTAATTTGTGATAGTGCAGATTTGCTTACCCTGGAATAGCGTTCATGTTATTTCTCTTAAAATCAGCCCCACAATCTCCAAGCTAACCCAGATGCTCGTGAGGTAGCTTGTTTGCTGGCTTTTTCAAATATCATGCTAGTGCCTAAACAATAAAAATGATTTTTGGCGCGGGTGATGGCGGTGTAAAGCAGTTCTTTACTGAGTAGTTGCCATTGGGCGGAGCTGGGTTTATGTGGCAAGACAAAGCTGACTTTATCAAACTCGCTGCCTTGGCTTTTGTGGACTGTCATGGCGTAGCAAGTGTCGTGGCTGGGTAAGCGTGCGGGCAATACTTTAAGCAGGCTGCCATCGGCCATGACAAAGTGGGCCATTAAGCGGCTTGGCTTAGTGCTGTCTTGCAAGATCAAACCAATGTCCCCATTAAATAAGCCTAAGTTGTAATCGTTACTTTGAATAATGATCGGTCGGCCTAAATAGAACTCATTTTGAGGAGTAATCAGTTTGGCGTGTTTAAGGCTGTCGGTGATGGCGATGTTCATGCCCTCAACCCCAAATTCACCGGCACGCATGGCACACAAGACTCGATATTGATTAAAGCTGTCGATGATGGTTTGTTCAGCATGCGGCAGGGTTATGGCGCTGTCTTGCCGATCCGCTTGATCGATAATGGCCTGTTGATTCTGTTGCACCAAATTAAGGTAGTCACCATAAGCGTGTACCGATAATGCCAATAATGCTTGTTTACCTGTGTTATCTCCCTGGGCATTATGCTGATGTTCAAACCAATTCAATTCAGCATGATTATCTTGCCATACTTGGCGAATCGCATGCACATTTGATTGATTAACCGCATTGGCTAATAACCCAATACCTGCATCACCTTTAAAACGATGGCTGTGCATCAACATACACAAACTGTCACCAATTTTAGGTTGTTGATGAATAAACTGACTGACATCTTGTTGGGTTAATTGCTCAATGAGCTTTGCCTGTGCGGCGCTGTAACGCATTGACCATGGTGATGTTTGTTGCGGGTTAGCTTGTTTTAAGCCAACACAAATATCCGCGAGCACTGCGCCAGCTTCTACGGATGCGAGTTGATCTTGGTCGCCTAACAATATCAAACGGCCATGAGACGGTAGGGCGCTGAGTAATTTATACATCATGGGTAAGTCGACCATCGACGCTTCATCGACCACCAGTAAATCTAAGCGCAACGGATTATCCTGATGGTGCCTAAATTGATATGAGTTTGGGATAACCCCCAATAGTCGATGCAATGTTGAGGCTTCTTCTGGTATTTGTTTTAGCGAATCTGTTAATACTTTCGCCAATGCTGGGTCGCTGACTTGAGTTAGCTGTTGCAGTAAACTATGTTTAGACGCCTTGATCGATTCACTTAGCCTTGCTGCCGCTTTACCTGTAGGCGCGACTAAACGGATTGTTAGCGGCGATTGGGTTAACAGTAACAATAATAGCTTGGTTACTGTGGTGGTTTTACCGGTTCCTGGGCCGCCGGTTATCACCGCTAATGCTTTGGCCAACGCTGTGGCCGTGGCAATTTTTTGCCAATTAAACTGGCTGCTATTGCTGTCTTCTGCGGTAAATAAGCATTCAATCAGTTGCGGCAGATTACTGTTAGCTAGATCGATTTCAATTTGTTGATTGGCTAATTGGGTCAACTTAGCCGCCACTTGAGTTTCAAAGAAGTGGTATTTATTTAAATATAAGCGCCCATGTTCAAAAATCATCGGTTTGTTGTCACCGGGCTGGCCGACGGCATCAAATAGCACGATTTGTTCAATCAATTGTTGATGGTCAAGTTCAATCCGACAATTGATTTCAGCGTGGCCGCGGTTGTCCTCTGCCATGGGATTGGCTAAATCAATTTGCTCGATGACTAAACAACTGTGCTGATTAGACAATTGCTGACTGAGCATGGCGCAAACAAGCAAGAACAGTTGCGGCTGCTGCTCGCTTATTGCGGGATCGTTATTGATGGTTTCAATATTGGCCAGCTCTAAAGCAAAATGACGATCGAGTGCGGTAATGAGCCGCTGTTCTTGCCAAAGGTGCAATAACTCAGTGATTGGATGGGTGAGTATTAGCATGATGACGTCTCCGGCGCACGATTGTCTGTATTACCTGTAAATAAGCGGTCGAGTTGTTCGATTAATGCTTGCGGTGGTTTGTCATAAAATACCCCCGCGCCAGGATGCTCAGGATGCATGCCACGTAAAAACAGGTAATAGCAGCCGCCAATATGTTGCTGATAATTGTAGTTTGGTAATCTAAGCGATAAGTAACGATGCAACGCCAAGGTATACAAGATGTATTGCAAATTATAGCGATGAGCATCAATAGCTTTAGCCATGGCTGAGCGAGTGTAGTCGCTATAGTTATCACCCAAATGGTTGGACTTATAATCGGCAATATAAAATTGGCCTTGGTGCTCGAAGGTTAAATCGATAAAGCCTTTTAACATGCCTTTTAAGGTATCAAAGTCGAGTCCGGCGACATAACCGTGTTGTTGCAAAATATGATTTAATTGCGACGCTTGTAAGGTTGAAATAGGCAAATAAAACTCCATTTCGACCATTTTTTGCTTGATGCCTAATTGGCTTAATGTCAGTGATGTGTCCTCTGACAATGTCTCGATAAACAGCGGCGCTGCCAATATTTGCTGATACCAGTCCATTAACGGCTGTTGCCACAGGGCTTCGTCAAATCCATATTGTTTCATGGCTTTCGTTAGCGCAGGTGTCAGTTCAGTGTCTGCTTGGGTAAAATCAAACAGCTCTAACACTAAATGCATAAAACTACCGGCGTTGGCGCCGCGTTCAAAGGTAAAGCGATCAAGTACGGGTTCGCTAGTTAGCTCATCTTGTAACTGTAATTGGATTAACTCATCGGTGAAGTCTTCATCGTCGGCACCGGGCGCGACTCTCTCATGAGGCAGATGTTTTACCAAGCCAGAGTAACTGCCCACTCGCCACGCAAGGCTTTGTGCGCGAGTGACTTTTTTGGCCGCTAGAATGTCATTATTGTCGTGGATATCAGCGAGCACAGAATCGTCAATATCGTTGCTTAAGCATTCCACACTCATCGCTGGCAAGGTGGCAATTGCATTCACTTTGGCTTGAATAAGGGCAAAGTCAGTTTTCTTGTCGGTAATCCCCAACAGATAACCTATGCCTGTTTCAGGTAATTGGCTGCTGATCCCCGCTTTTAACTGACGGCTTTGGTTGGCAATATACAAATAACACACGTAAACCGGCCGCGTTAGCGCCACATACAGTAGGCGTAAATCTTCAGCGAGGGTTTCTTGTTTGAGTTGTTCCCAGCCTTCGTCGGTGGCGTCGATATCCCAAATGAGCTGCTCATTTTTATGGTACATCATAGGTGCAGGGCGTTTTTTATTACCACGGGCTAAGCTGACAAACGGTACAAAACATACCGGATATTCTAAGCCCTTACTTTTATGAATAGTGACAATTTGCACTAAGTTCTGTTCGCTTTCTAAGCGCAGTTGCTGCTCATCACCACCGTTGTTACCAATCAGTTGTTGCTCGTACCAATTGATAAGCGCGCTGCTTCCATCGAGCTCAGTGGCCTTTTGCTGCAGTAATTCGGCTAAATGCCTAAAGTCGGTTAGGCGTCGTTCACCAGAGGCTTTGAGATCTGCTGCGTTGTCGTCATCAGCATCATTAAAGCTATTGTCACTATTGTTGTCACTATTGCTGCTATAAGTGCTATCACTGTGAGCATTAGCGTTATGTTCATTAGCGCTATTGATGTCAGCTGTGACAGATTGCGACAGGTAACGATGGATCAGTTTGGTTTCGCTGGCAAAGTTAAGCAGCGCAGGCATCACGCCGCGTTGTTGCCACAACTGATGCCAATGAGTGAATTGATCTAATACCTGTTGGCGTTGTTCTTCATCTTGGTTAAATTGATGGATCCGCTGGGCATTAAACCCGACAAGCTCAGTTGCCAGTGCGGCGCGGATAGCGCGTTCATCTTTAGGCGTGGCTAATGCATACAATAAAATGGCCATTTCACGGGCTTCAATGGTGTTAAACACACTGTCTCGGCTTAAAAATACTGCACCAATTTTACGTGCTGATAATGCCGCTTTCATCACGGCGGCTTCGTTACGGTCGCGCACCAATATGGCAATGTCTTTGGCAATGAGCGGTTTACCTACCTGCTCAAGGTTGGTATTCACTCGGCATAACCCTTGTTGCGCTTCGGTTAGTAAGCGCTTTATTTCGCTGGCAGCATCAGCGGCTAGGCGTTGTCTTGCGCTGGTTTTATTGAGGCCATTAACATCGTCTTCGGCTAATAAACGGATCCGCAGAGCGGCAGGATTGGTTGTGGCTTCACTCAGGTGTTTATTGGCTGCCGATGATGGGGTTTTAACAATATCATAGGGAATCGCTTGGCTAATAAACGGGTCTTGGTGCTGGCTGAACAGCTGATTAACCCCATTGACTAATTGAGTCGATGAGCGGTAATTGGTGTCAAGATTATAATGGGCCTGTGTTTGTTGGCGCGCGGCAATATAGGTATAAATGTCGGCACCACGAAAAGCATAAATCGCCTGCTTAGGATCGCCAATCATTAATAAGCTCAGCTGACCTTTACTGGCGTCGTTAGCTTTGTTGTCATTACTATTGTCTTCATTAGCTGGGCTGTGCACAGTGGTCGCTGTGGTTAAGTCCAGTTGCGATGCTAGTGGCTGTTGATATACCTGATTAAAAATGGTGAATTGCAGAGGGTCGGTGTCTTGGAATTCATCAATTAATGCGACCGGAAAACGCTTAGCAATAGCATGGGCTAGGGTGATCGGGTTTTGGCTGAGCGCCATGGCTAAGCTGAGTAATAGGTCATCGGGTGTCATTAAATTACGTTGCTGTTTTTGGCCAGCAAAGCGTTGACGAATCCCCTCGCGGGCGCGTACTAAAAATGACGGAATAAGCTGATTAATTAACTCAAGCAAGCGCTCGATATGATCCAGCAACGGCGCTTCAGCGGCAGCGGGAATAACGCCACCTTTATTGAGTTTAAGCTCGGATAATGCCAATTGCTCCAGCGCTTTTATTGGCGGTAATCCTTGGCCAAATTTTACCCAGTTACTAATACTATCAAACAGTTGACTTAGTTTAGGGTAGCCGTCGGCACCTTTACCAAAACGTTGACCATTTAGCGGCAGCGATTGTAGTAATTCAAGGGTACTGTCGTGCAGGCTGTGCCACAATAAGGTGAAGCGGCTGATGCTTTGACTTAGCTGCTGTTGTAGGGTTTCAAAGGCCAGCGGTTGCTTTGACAACACAGCTTGGCTTGCACCTAATAGCGGGCGCAGCTTTTGCGCTAACACGTCTGGTTCAGCAAACACATCACTAATGGCTTGGGCCAAAAAGGGCGGTAATGGATAACACACTTCACGCCAGAAATCGCGCACTGCATGGTGTAAAAACTCACTGTCGTCGAGGGTGAATTCGGACTCAAATAGCAGTGACGACTCAAATGCCATGTCTGACAATACGCGTTGGCAAAAGGCGTGAATGGTAAAAATGGCCGCTTCATCTAACGACTTTAACGCTAAGTCTAAGCGTCTTAACGCGATAGGACGTTCATCTTCCAAGGTGTCTTGGTAAAGCTGTTCAATAAACTCATCATTGACGGCTAAGCCTAAAAAGCGTTTAAACGCTAAGTTAATCCGTTTACGAATACGGTCTCTGAGTTCTTCTGTGGCAGCGTTGGTAAAGGTTACCACCAAAATTTGCTCACAACTTAATGGCGCTTTACCACCGTGGCCTAACAATAAGCGTAAGTATAAACCCGAAATGGTATAGGTTTTCCCCGTACCGGCACTGGCTTCAATTAAGCTGGAACCATTAAAAGGTAAGGTGAGGGCATTAAGCGGTGTCACGGTAATAGCGTCCATTAATGCTCTCCTGGTTTAGCTGCGTTGGCAATGAGTTGTGCTTGAATATCGACTGCGGCGCCACTGACAAAGGTGTCTAATTCTGCCAGTTTATCTTTGTGATACAGGCTTAACATCGGTTGCAGTAAATGGCTGGCTAATGCGCCAAATGTCGCTTCACTAAAGTCTTCTGGGAAATGGAATAAACGCTGGTTATGTGGATCGTGGCCTTCGCCGAATTGGTTTTGGCCGTCATCCCATTTTTGCTGGGCTTTGAGTAACTTTTCTTCATGGTCGCCATCGGTTTCAACATAGGCAAAAGCCGTTTTAGGCATAAAGCACAAGGGTTGAGTTTGCCCTTGAATGAAACCACTGATAAAGCGCAGGAGTTGCGCCTGCGCTTGTTCGGCGGTGATAGGCGCAAAGGCATGAAAATGACCAATGTCGAGTAAGTAACTAAATTGATTTTTACCCATGCCCGCGGTGGACGAATTGGCCATAGCGTTGATGCATAAATGGCGTAAGTACACCCGAATAAAATCGCGTCCGTGGGCAGCGCCGGGGCGGTAATTGACTAAGCCTTTAGGCAAAATATCGTCAATACGGCCGACAAGATTGACTCGCACTGTGGACGATTGGCTTGGATCTGCTCTTGCAGGTAAATCCTGCATCGGTAGATCAAAGTTAAGATCCACATTCAGCGTGTGCATGGTTTGTTGATCTTGTAAAAACTGCACCCGATTAATCAACGGCGATATATCGCGTAAATATTGATTAATTAACAAGTCGTCGAACGGCGCCATGGGCAATTCACCGCTGGTTTTGAGCTTGCTGAGTAATTCGTGATCTGAGCTGTCGAGTTGATGTTCAATGGCATTATCGAGCATGCGTGATTGCAATAAATAACGCTCGAGTGCATTTAAGCTAAACGGCTCGTCATTGTCATCGGCTTGAATATCCAGTGATAAATCAACTTTTAAACTGCGGTTGAAAAAGAATTGCGCAGGATTGCGATAAAAACGGATTAATGCCGACAATTCGAGTTCGACCACTTTAATGCCATCGCTATTGATGTGACTATGGGCGAACACTTCATCAGCCTGTTCGGCCGACAAGGGTAATGCTTGCTCAAAAAAGTGATTGTTAATGGTCGCATTGGCGGCTGGCGGACACCATTGGGCATTAAAACTGTGTTGCAGCTTACTGACACTGTCCGCTGATTGTGGTGTGTCTCGGAAGAGTTTAGCGTCAAATGGTTGCAAAGGTTGCGCTTGAATAAGCTGTGCCAGTACGGCTTTATCAGCATCATCAAGATTGATCTCTACTTGCTGTTCAAGCTGTTGCTGTAAGGATTGCGGTAGGTAGCTGAGTTGGCAATATTCGACCAATTCAGACACTAACATTGAGGCGATACGTTCAGCATTATCGCGCTCACTGTGGCCAATATAACTGATGTAAAGCTGCTCTCTAGCAGACAGTAATGCTTCTAAAAATAGGTAGCGGTCGTCTAATCGGCGCGAACGGTCGCCTTTTTTAGGCCCAAAATGAGCCATTAAATCAAACCCGACAGGATGTTGAACCCGCGGATAGACGCCGTCATTCATGCCCAGCAAGCACACCACTTTGAAGGGGATTGATCGCATTGGCATTAAGGTACAAAAATTCACGCTACCAGCAAGGTAACGTTGGCCGACCCGAGATTCAGTTAAGCGTTGATTAAACCACTGTTTTAGGACTTCAATATCGACTTGGCCTTGATGGCCGGCGCTTTCAAGCTCGGTATCTAGGGTGACTAATGCATCTCGAATGGCTTGGATTTGTTCACGCTCGTCATCTGTGGTGTCGTAGCAATCGGTGAGTAGCTGTTGTAATTGTTCAAGGCGCTCTGCGGTGCTGTAGTCATTGGCAAATAAAGTGAAATAGGTGTCGATGGTTTCTAAGAAATAGAGCAACTTACCTAATGCCTGCGATGACTGACCTTCAATGCCTTGCACCATTAAGGTATCGCGATAAATATCGGCATCGTCGTTAAAGGCGTAACCCAGTATTAAACGCTTAATGCCAAATGCCCATGAGTTTTGCGTAAAAGGCTGCACACCCAGTTGGCTTCGAGTTTGTTCACTGCGGCCCCAACGGACATTGGCATCATCTAACCAGCGGCGGATTAATGACAATTCGTCATCATCGAGTTGGAAACGACGCAAAATAGCCGGCACTTCTAAAATACCAATCATGTCAGTGAGGCCAAAGCGACTTTGATTGATATTTAACAGGCTTAAAAAGCTATTAATCAGCGGCGACTCTTGCGCTGCGCCCCTGTCGGCAATGGCGTAGGGAATGTAGTAATCGCCTTTTTGCGGATTTTTGTCGGCAAAATACTGACTGTTGGCGGTGCCAAATACCGCATCAATATACGGCGCATAGGCCGCGACATCGGGCATCATGATCACTATGTCTTTAGGGCTTAAGTCGCTATTGTTTGATAACAGCTCTAACAGGTGATCATGTAAGGTTTCAACTTCACGCAAGGCACTGTGACAACTGCGTAAGGTAATAGAGTCATCACTTGGCAATAAGGTGCGGCGAGCATGAATATCTTGATACAAACTGGCATTTGGCCCTAATGGTTGACCGAGTGTTTCCATTTGTAAAATGTCGTATTGTACCCCGTGCAGCAGATTATTCGGCTCAGGTTCAACATAACAGTCGTAACCAAAATCGGTGTGCTCTGGCGGTAACGACAGTAATAAATCTAGCAGTTCACGGCCCATTTGACCATTATTGGCCAGTATAGGGTTACCCACTTCGAGTTTGTCTTCCCAGTCTTGGTCGAGTTGTTTTTTATTGGCATATTGCAACGCCATGCGGGCACGGGTTTTCGGCTCAATAATATCGCCCCAATAATGCTGGCAAGGGCTGAGAGACAGCATAATCACATCAATGCGACTGGCTAAATGGTACAGCACATCGAGGGTTTGTGGTGGCATGGATGAAATACCAAACACGTATAATCGAGCCGGCAACATGGATAAGTCAGTATCTGGATTGGCCAAGGTTGCAATTAAATCGGCATGTAAATTGGCGCGATGATAATGACTGGCGTGTAAATGGTGTTGGTTATAATCGATTAATGCTCGCCACAGGATCGGTTGCCATTGCTGGTTTTCATCTAACGTTAAGCGATTGTCTAGGCTCGATAATGGCTGATTTTGCTCCCACGCTAAAATCCACTCGGGACGATAAACTAAATATTGGTCAAAAATATCGGCAATGCGGCCACACAATTGAAATAGCTTAATCGCGTCATGTGACTGATTGAGCTGCAATATGGCGTGGGTGTTTGCTGTATGAATATCAGTACCAGTATTCGCATCGATATCTGTATCAGTAATATCACTTGTGGAATCAACTTGAGGTGATAAGTACTGTTTGAGCGGGCTAAAGTCTGGGTTATCTAGCAGACTTGGCAATAAGTCCATTAATTTCCACGTCATTGCCGCTTTGGTAAAGGCGTTATCTTTTGGCACATCGGGCAGCAAGTCATGGCATAACTGCCAGGTAAAGCTTGAGGGAAGTGGGAACGATAATGCGGCTGCGATACCATTGTGTTTAGCGATTTCTAAACGCAGCCAAGTCGACATCCCCGGGCTTTGAACTAACACATGCTCACAGGCTAATAAACTGACGTTATCTAAGCGAATAGCCAATAGTTTGGCCAGTTGTTCAGATAACACTTCCATCTGATTAGATTGAATTAAAGTAAGCATGGGCGACCCGCTAATTTGAGATTAATTCATTCTATGGACTCTGCCGTAAATCATCAATCAAAACCGTTAATAATCAGGATGATTGCTGCTGTAGTGCACAAGATCAGTTGCGAAAGAGTCGCAGGCGTAAGCGACGATATAACTGGCTAAAATGTTGCTGTTGTTGCTGGATTTGCGACGCTGTCAGTGGTTGATATTTAAGAGCTACATAGGCACTGCTCAAGGCCGTAAAGTCCGCTGCCACTTGAGGGGTAAGGGCACCTAAATGTGCACTGACTGCCGCAGCGTAATCGGATGGTGCTTGGCCTTGTTGGCGGGCGATGCCTTTTTTGGCTAAGCGTTGGCAAATGATCTGATAGCGTTTATTGAGTGGATCTTGTTGGCGATCGGTACTAAATAACCCAGCATAATAAGCAATAACCAGCGCGATAATGATAAAACTAAACATCATCAATAAGGCGATCTTAGTGCTGCTGACATCCCCCAATAGCTTGGCTAATACCTGTTGTTTTCGTTGTTCATCGAAACCTAATACCCACACGCTCCAGTAATAATCGACACTGGCAAACTGTTGGCGTAATTCATTTAACCATGGGTATTGCTTCATGTGCAGCGTGCTAAACGGGCTGTCTTGTAAGTAGCTGCTTTGGCTGTCAAAGGTGGCATCAAAGCCATCGAGTATCCGTTGTGGGGCAATCATTGCGGTAGGATCAAAACGTTGCCAACCTTGGCCTTCTAACCACACTTCGGTCCAAGCATGCGCCATGTATTGATACACACTGTAATAGCCCGCTTTGGCATTGTATTCTCCGCCCTGATAACCGGTAACCATCCGCGTTGGTATGCCGCTGGCGCGAGCCATAAACACCAGCGCTGAGGCGTAGTGAGCACAAAATCCGGCACGGTTTTCAAATAAAAAGTCATCAATTTGCTGCTCACCAACACTCGGCGGACTTAAAGTGTAATAGTAGGCCTGCTCAGCAAAATAATTCATCATCGCATTAATGCGCGTCTGTGGATCCGGATAATCTTTGGCAAATTGTAAACCAAGCTCAAGGGTTTTTGGGTTGCTGTTGGGCGGTAATTCAAGGTTTAGCTGTTTGGTATTGCGATCGAGTTTTTTATCCATAATCTGATCGGGATATGAGGTCACTCGATAACTCATGCGCTGATCGACAGGCCTGAGTGAATACAAACGATAATCCGCTAATTCAACCACTTGATCATTATTGCTAAACGCTTCATCTAAGCCATACAACCATTTTTGATGACTGGGTTCGCTAATCACCACATAATCGATTTTGCTATTATTGCTGTTGGCAGCAGGGGCTTGGCGATCGGGTTTTTTAAAATATGCCTGCTGTTGAATTTGTTTGATGCTTGGGTCTTGGCGCCATGTTTTACCATCGTAATTTTCCATCACTAAGGTGCGCCAATATAAGTCTTGGTTTGCTGGTCCTAGGGTACTGCCATCTGGGTTGTCAAAACCGACGCGAAAGGCTAATTCTGCTGAACGAGTGAGCTTACTTATGTCACCAAAGGAGACTTCATCGGATAATCCAGTTTTGGCGGTTTTCATATTGGGCACTAACCATAAAGGCCCGAGCCTTGGGAACACCACAAACAGTAATATGGCTAATGGTAGGCTTTGTAAGATGATTTTTAGACTAAAACTGAGGTTAGCCGCTTTGTTGGATTTGTCTTGATAAACACTGATTAACACACCGGTATTGAGCACCGCAACGGCCAATAAGTGCAAGGTATCAAGCATGCTTTGTTGATCAAGCAAGGTGAGCCCAATAAGGAAATACCCTACTAATACAATCGCTTTTACATCTCTTAGTTGGCGCATTTCGATGTATTTTAATGCGTAACCTAAAATTAATAAGTTAACCAAGGCATTGAGCAAACCGATTTCAGATGACACTAAAGCAAGGGTTATCGCGGCGCCAATCGCCAAAGAAGTTACCAGTAATTTAGGCGGCGCAGCGACTTTACCGAGAAAAATGCCTACTCGCCAAACAAAGCAAATCGCACAGATGCCGATGCTCCATAAGGTGGCTTGTTGATACAAGGGGCTAAGGATGGCGACATTAGTGACCAAAAGCCAAAACAAGGTATTGCGACTAATAATGGCATCAAAGTTATCGGTCATAGTGATTTACCTACCGTTGAGGAAGTCACATCGCTTGGGCTAAAATCTGGGTTCATATTGGCGGGTAAACGATAAGTTGCAATCATGGTTTGGCAAGCCACTCGGTGTGCTTCGCCTGTTTGCTGGCTGATAATATGCTCATCCAGAATTAAGCCAAATACTTGCTTGGTTTGGCTGAGTTTATCAACTTGCCAAGCTAACTTACTCAGTTTGTGTTCAATGTTATTGCCCGATGTGTTGGCCAAGGTTAACCAAACGGGTAATCCTTCAGGCTCTGCAAACTCTTTGGATAACATGCCTTTGTCTTGGGCCCATTGTTTCCATGCCACTTGTTTGAGTGATTCCCCCGGAATATAAGTGCGTAAGCCTTTGTAGTCATCAACCCCTGGGCGTAATTTACCGTGCTCATATTGGCTATCATTGTCACTTATGTGGCTTGCAAGCTCAATGTCACACATTTCTGGTTTAGCGAAAATAACATGATGAATATTTAAGTCTACATAGGACCATGCACAGCATAATCCTAACGGAAAATAGGATGAGACTTTGATCCGCCCAGGGGTTAATTGACCACGCTTAGCCCCTTCAAATGGCACGATAGCAATAGTTTGCTCGTGCATTTGTTTGACGCGGACATGGCGCTGATAGCTAAATTGCAAACAAATTTGCTGGTGGGTGGTATCGGGATTTTTCTGCCGAGTATGACCAGTTAACATGATGGGAAATGGCATGCTGTCGCCAGCATAGCATTGTGGCGGCGTGACTGGATTAAAGGTTAACCCTGCAAGGTTTTTATAGCTGTATATGATGCAGGTATGAAACACACTGGCGAGTAATAAGCTTAAGCCAATCACCAAGTTATTTTGATAATTGGTGCCAAATAAATACAGTAAAACAATGAGTCCAATCCACACCAAGCCAAAACCACTGGGAAGAATAAAAATACCTTTGTGGCTGAGGGTAATTTGCTTTTGTGCTGGTAGGCGTTTACTTATCCACCTTGACCAGCGCTGGGTTAACGATGCTGGAATTAAACGACGCAACCGTGACGGCTTGATAGCACCATTGGCATAGGTTGGCGAAGAGTGCTTTTTTGCTGTCGTCGATTTAGCCATGGATATCTGCGCCGTTAACGTATTGGGTTAACACTAGCGAGGATAGTGTCAGACAACGCTTCGCCTTGAAATTGACTACTGCTGCGAATGCGATGTTCTGCTACTGAGGCAAATACCGCTTGAATATCTTCAGGGACTACGTACTGGCGTTGATTGATAAAAGCCCATGCTTTGGCTGCTTGAAGTAGAGCAATACTGGCGCGTGGCGATAAACCGTTAGCGGTATTGTGTTGCCGAGAAAAATCGACTAAGGCAATTAAGTAATTTAGTACCGCATCAGATGCCGACACTTGCGCCACTTGTTGTTGCAGTAGCATTAGCTCTTGCGGGGTTAAGCATTGTGATAATGAAGCCGGTTTATTCGCTTGAGTGCGCGATTTTAACATGGCTAATTCCGCTTCTGCGCTAGGGTAGCCGATGGAAATTCGCATCATAAATCGATCAAGTTGCGACTCTGGTAAGGGGAAAGTGCCGGCTTGATCAACTGGGTTTTGGGTCGCAATAACAAAAAACGGTGAGCTCAGTTGATGGGTTATGCCATCGATAGTAATTTGTTGTTCTGCCATGGCTTCAAGTAAAGCACTTTGGGTTTTCGGGCTAGCGCGGTTAATTTCATCGGCCAACAACATTTGATTAAACACTGGGCCTTTGTGAAAGATAAACTGTTGCTGCTCTTTACTGTAGATGGATACACCAAGAATATCAGCCGGTAACATGTCACTGGTAAATTGAATACGCTGGTAACTCATGCCTAAACTGTTGGCAATACCCTGGGATAAACTGGTTTTACCCATGCCGGGCAAGTCTTCAATCAGTAAATGGCCTTTGGCGAGAATACAAGCGACAGCAAGTTTTATTTGCTCTGGCTTACCGAGCAGAACTTGGCTGAGTTGAGTGAGTAATGTTTGAATATTTGATTGCGACACGAAAACTCCAACTTGTCTGCAATAAACCCTTATTGGTTTATTGTCGAAAGGGTTTATTGTGGGTTACGGTTTGTCGTTCAGTATTTGATCACTATCCTTGCCATTCGGGCTTATGATTACTGTGCGTTAATGGTGAT
>NZ_JACJER010000108.1:0-15885 GCF_014164185.1 Shewanella sp. SG44-6
ACAGTCCGCCGTTCTACTAACTGTACTATTGGGGAGGCGTACTATTTCCACTAGGTTCTCTGGATAGCTCCCCAATCTGCACTTGAACCAGGGACATACGGTGTAACAGTCCGCCGTTCTACCAACTGAACTATTGGGGAATCGTTTCGATAACAGTAAATATTGGCTCCCCAAACTGGACTCGAACCAGTGACATACGGATTAACAGTCCGCCGTTCTACCAACTGAACTATTGGGGAATTATATTTACATCTCAACTTACTTTTACTAAATGGCTCCCCAGACTGGACTCGAACCAGTGACATACGGATTAACAGTCCGCCGTTCTACCAACTGAACTACTGGGGAAGCGTTTTTAGCAATGTATTGCTGAGAACGGAGCGCATAGTAAAACGCTCTGGTAACTGAGTCAACTCGAGTTATAAAAAAAAACGCATTTATGTGACTAATTGGTTACCAAACACACATCGTGAACGACTTTTGCTCGTTTGTGGTGATATTTTGACAATGAAAACAAAATTAATCACTTACTCATAAAATGGATTGTCGAACACTAACGATGCTGTTTATGTCAATTTCTTTGGGGAGTAGGTAGTTTGTGGTTGAAATTTGTTCGACTGACTTGATTTGTCTCTTTGTAAAAGAATGTGGCACAAGTTTTAGCGACAAAGTCTCTCAATAAGCATATATCGAGCAATAAATTGTTCGTTGATACATTAGACTACTTAGCTAATCTCTTGAGATCACGTTTGTGGTCACTTTTACTGTAGCACCGCTCACTCATGACGCTCAACTCCATCTGATGATTTCCATCTTGATGCCTCATCATATTAAAGTGATTATTCAAGTGCTGATATTTCGGCTAAGAGCTAGCTCAGTTTAACTAATGTATTTAAGAGAATGAACATTAACATTAATGAAATGGGTATCGAAAGTAGATGACTCAGAGATGGGATCGCAAGCTTGATCGATATTCAATCGATTGCTAAAGTAATTGTAGATTATCGAATTTAGCTATTCTTGACCCAATAGGTGAACTATTGTCGCTATCTTTCGTATTAATATGCAAATGTAATTAAATTTCATCACAAATTTCTTACGCTTTTATGAAACTCACTTGGTCGCTACCCCGCAGCAGTATTGAACTTTATTGACTTATCCACTAAATCTGTGGATAAACTTGTGGACTTCTTATGTAAATGAGCGGCAACCCCTTATTGCGCTTGAGTCGGACTTAAATTGGTACAATTATTTAGCGATAAGTTAAGTTGTATTTAATCAACTAGATACAAAAATCAATAACTTTCTTTTGTCACTGTTCTCTCAGTTGCAAAATTGTAATCTCTTTGGACAGTAGATTGTGTATTAAATTATGATTTAAGTTAGTTTTTCGGCGTATTACAGTGATTTAATCATGACCTTATCCATTTGTTTATAACTTTCACTTTAGGATCTTTATTTTGTCACATTACAGTGCTTAGTCGCTGATATTGATCTGAATAAAACATGCCCCAATTAATGGCTATAATGCGCTTTTAGGATTCATTTGGGCATAGCTTTAAATGATAAGAGAAGCTGTGCAATGATATTTTATATCGCCATTTGCTTGTTTTTGGGTATATCATAAACAGTTAATTAAAATAGGAAGCCGTGTTGTGTCAGAGTCCGTTTTTTCCCTAGAATCTAAATTTGAACCCGCCGGCGATCAACCTACAGCGATAAAAAAATTAGTTGATGGTTTAGAATCCGGTGTGGCTAGCCAAACGCTACTCGGCGTTACTGGATCAGGTAAAACATACACAATCGCCAATGTCATTAAGCAAATGGGGCGGCCAACTATCATCATGGCGCCTAACAAAACCCTTGCTGCCCAGCTCTATGGTGAGATGAAAGAGTTTTTTCCACATAATGCGGTTGAATATTTTGTATCCTACTACGATTACTATCAACCTGAAGCCTATGTTCCTGCGTCTAACACCTTTATAGAAAAAGATGCATCTGTGAATGCTCACATAGAGCAAATGCGTCTATCGGCCACTAAAGCGCTTTTAGAGCGTAAAGATGTGGTGCTCATCGCCTCGGTATCAGCTATATACGGTTTAGGTGATCCCGACTCTTATATGAAGATGCTATTACATTTGCGCCAAGGTGATTTTATGGGGCAACGGGACATCCTTATCCGACTCAGTGAATTGCAATACAAACGCAATGATATTGAATTACAACGCGGCACATATCGAGTTCGTGGTGAAGTGATTGATATTTTTCCGGCAGAATCTGAACGTGAAGCGATTCGAATTGAATTATTTGACGATGAAATAGAACGTTTAAGCGAATTTGATCCTTTGACTGGACAGATTAACAAGCGCATCGCACGCACCACTATTTATCCTAAAACCCACTATGTTACCCCGCGAGAAAAAATTCTTGCCGCCACGGAAGAGATAAAGGAAGAGCTACGAGAACGCCGTCAGTATTTACTTGATAACAATAAATTGATTGAAGCTCAGCGGATCACTGAACGGGTTCAATATGACATTGAAATGATGGTCGAGCTGGGTTACTGCTCTGGAATTGAAAATTACTCGCGATATTTATCCGGTCGATCATCTGGAGATGGTCCACCAACATTACTTGATTACCTTCCTGCAGATGGTTTACTGATCATTGATGAATCACATGTCACAGTGCCGCAAATCGGCGCTATGTACAAAGGTGACCGAAGCCGAAAAATGAACTTAGTAGAGTATGGCTTTCGATTACCATCTGCATTGGACAATCGGCCATTAATGTTCGAAGAGTTTGAGCGATTAATGCCGCAAACTATTTTTGTTTCGGCGACACCTAGTTTATATGAACTTGAAAAAAGTACCGGAGAGATAGCAGAGCAGGTGGTAAGGCCTACCGGGTTGCTCGACCCTGTTTTAGAAGTGCGTCCTGTGGGTATTCAAGTTGATGATTTATTGTCTGAGATCCACAAACGTGTGGCGGTGAATGAAAGGGTGCTGGTTACCACATTGACCAAACGGATGTCAGAAGATCTGAGTGAATACCTTGATGAACATGGCATAAAAGTGCGCTATCTGCATTCTGACATTGATACCGTTGAGCGGGTTGAGATTATCCGAGATTTACGTTTAGGGCGTTTTGACGTACTGATTGGGATTAACTTACTACGTGAGGGCTTAGATTTACCAGAAGTATCATTAGTCTGTATTTTAGATGCCGATAAAGAGGGGTTTTTACGTTCCGAACGCTCACTTATCCAAACCATTGGTCGTGCGGCCCGTAATGTTAACGGCAAAGTTATTTTATATGCAGATCGCATAACCAACTCAATGGCTAAAGCCATGGGGGAAACGGAGCGTCGACGCGAAAAACAACACCTACACAATGTGGCTAATGGGATTGTGCCGCGAGGTGTGGTGAAAAGTATTACAGATGTGATGGATGTTGGTGATAGCAACTTCAGTAAAGGTACACGTAAAAATCATTCTAAATTTGCTGAAGTAGCAGAAGAGCGCGCTAAATACACCAGTATTGCTGATTTGAGTCATCAAATTGATAAACTTGAAAAACAAATGCATGAGCATGCTAAAAATTTAGAGTTTGAGCAAGCCGCTGCTGTGCGTGACGACGTTAAACATTTACGAGATCTGATTATTGTTAATAGCTAACAAGTTCAAAATATAATCCCTGTCTGCTGCAGACGGGGAAGGATCTTATGTGATCACAAACAACTGCATCGGTAAATTATTCTAAAACTGCTTATAAAAAAACGCGCCAATTGGCGCGTTTTTGTTGTTGCATATTATTGAGCTAATTAGAAACTGGCTGAGCGTGGGGCACGTGGGAACGGGATAACATCACGAATGTTGTTAACGCCAGTAACGTACGATACCAAACGTTCAAAACCTAGACCAAAGCCTGCATGAGGTACTGTGCCATAGCGACGTAAGTCGCGATACCACCAGTAATCTTCTTGGCTTAAATCCATTTCAGCTAAACGCTTATCAAGTACGTCTAAACGCTCTTCACGTTGCGCACCACCGATGATCTCACCAATTCCAGGTGCTAACACGTCCATAGCGGCAACTGTCTTACCGTCATCATTTAGGCGCATGTAGAAAGCTTTAATGTCTTTCGGGTAGTTTTTTACTACCACAGGTGCTTTAAAGTGTTCTTCAGCTAAGTAGCGTTCGTGCTCAGACTGTAGATCGATACCCCATTCGACTGCGAATTCAAACTTCTTACCGCAGTTTTTAAGGATTTCAACCGCATCAGTGTAATCCACTTGGGCGAAATCACTGCTCACAAAGGCTTGTAAACGTTCAATAACGGTTTTATCAATACGCTCATTAAAGAAGGTTAAGTCATCCATACGCTCTTCAAGTACCGCACTGAAAGCGAACTTAAGCATTTTTTCCGCTAACTCAGCCGCATCGTCTAATGTAGCAAACGCCACTTCAGGCTCAACCATCCAGAATTCTGCAAGATGGCGAGTTGTGTTGGAGTTTTCAGCACGGAAAGTCGGGCCAAAGGTATACACTTTGGATAATGCACAAGCATAGGTTTCAGCGTTCAACTGACCCGATACGGTTAAGAATGCTTCTTTACCGAAAAAATCTTTATCGTAATCAACTTTACCTGCGTCAGTACGTGGAAGATTTTCCATGTCTAATGTCGACACGCGGAACATTTCACCTGCGCCTTCACAATCAGAAGCGGTAATAAGTGGGGTAGATACCCAGATAAAACCTTCTTGATGATAGAAACGATGGATTGCTTGCGATAAACAGTTACGAACTCGAGCTACAGCACCAATAATATTGGTACGTGGGCGTAAATGGGCGAGTTCACGAAGATGCTCAATAGAATGACGTTTAGCCGACATTGGATAAGTATCTGGATCATCAACAAATCCAGTCACTACGATTTCAGATACTTGTAATTCAAATGCTTGGCCGGCACCTGGAGAGGCTACCACTTCACCTGTCATCACAACAGAGCAGCCTGCAGTCAATTTCAATACATCGTCATTGTAATTGGCTAGGCTATTTGGCACGACACCTTGAATAGGGTCGAAACATGAACCGTCATAAACGGCCAAGAAAGAGATACCCGCTTTTGAATCACGACGAGTTCTTACCCAGCCACGTATAGTGACATGTGAACCAACGGCGTGTTCAGCTTTAAATACAGAAGCGACAGATGCAATGCTCATTGTTGCTTTATTCTCCAACGTATAGAATATAAATATAAAATTTGGGTTTATCTTACCTTGCTGGTGGCTTTTCTCAAGCTGAAAACGCTATTCTATAAAGATTATTGTGATACTTTTGAGTAAGTCGATTAAATATTTGGCGAATTAGCCTCGTATTCTCTCGTTAACCAAGGAAAAGGCCATGTCTCGTTTAGGTATTATACAAGTGGTATTGACTATTTTGTCATTATTAGGCTGGAGCTTAGCCATTTATGCATTGATTATCTTTGGCGAAGCCAGACCCGATAGAGCCGTAGGGTACTTTTTGAGTAAGGGCGCCACGGTCCGCTTAAACTGGGATCCACAGTTAACCATTAAATTAGAATACCTAATTTGGTGGTGTGCCGGTGTTAGTTTTCTCAACCTGCTGGTAAATTTCTATGCTAAGGCCACTACGCGCATAGGGTTTTGGGTTAATATTCCGTTGTTGTTTTTGGTGTCAGTGTCTGCGGGTTTGTACATTCGTTACGTGGTGTAGATGTGTTGATTAATGCTCATGCATAAGCCAATAAAAGTGGTTACCGTTTGCGCGTTGAATTGGATTTTTATTTAAATCGCCAATGTTATAGGCTTAATTGACATCGATATGACGACACAATAAGTCGATAATGGCGGCGGTAACCCCCCAAATAAACTTGTCTTCAAAAGGCATAAAGTGAACTTGATACCTTGCCCCATGACGGTAATGAAACATGTTATGGCGGTTGCTGCGCTCAATAAAAAAATTGAGTGGTACCAAAAAGCAATCTTCAACCTCACCAGGATCTAGCACCAATTCAAAAGGCTGCTTTACCATCGCCACCACAGGGGTAATTTCAAAACCAGTAAAGGTTTTGTGCGCAGGAAAAATCCCTAGAATATCGACATTTTCAGGCTGTAATCCTATTTCTTCGTGCGCTTCGCGCAGTGCCGTATGAATAATATCCCTATCATTTGGCTCAACTTTACCGCCAGGAAAGCTGATTTGACCAGGATGGTGACGTAAATGCATAGGACGCCGAGTTAACATAATATGCAGTTGCTGATCGACTTCCATTACTGCAATTAACACCGCGGCTTGACGACCAAGATATGATTTGGGCGCAGAGGTGATGGTTGAGCGCAGCCGATGTAAGTTATAGCGTAAAGTGAATTCGTGTTTATTCATTGGTAACGTCTGGATCCTATTCATTATATCAGGCTGTTTTAGTCGTAAATAGTCACAATCATTCGATGGTATCTACCAAAGCTTAACCAGCATAACGGAGCCATTTAATGGTGGCATTTTACCACAATGATCGATATGAGTGGGCTTAGATATCTTATAGGAAAACAACACCTGTTATAAATTTAATACCATGCAATACCCCGTCTACAGTAAATCAATATTTCGTTCCTATTATATTAATCTTTCATCAATAGCAGGAAAATGCTATTGGTGGCGAATCAGTGGTCTACTGATGATCATTAATTCATCTGTAAGTCTCTTCTATTGAGCTGCGCTATTTTATGGCAATAGCAAAGCAAACTTTATGATGTTATGCACTTTTTTTGTATCTTCTGCACTATTTCTGTGCGATAACTAATCGCAGATGAGCGTAACAAGTAACAATATTTTCTGAGTTGAATTTAATTAACCATCTGATTAATAAGTAATATGTTTTGTCATTTTACTGCCATTAATCTGTAGTCAATTTGTTATGATTAACTGGCATGGTAACTGCTGTATTTTCAGTAGTTAATTCACGCGAGGAGGACAAATATGGAGCTAGAAAAGTTACTGTATTTGCAAGGCGTAGGGGCAGAGTTTATCGATTGTTTCGGTAATCTTGTTCATATACCCGCTAAGGACAGGCAGGGTATTTTAACCACAATGTTGTTACCATCTTCAGGTCATCAACATGCTTTTAGCCGTCATAGCGAAGCGTTATGTCATCTCAATGAGTCTTATCATCAACCATTATCAGAGTCACAGGTTGCAGCTAAGATCAGCCAGCTCGATATCCAACCTTGGTTAAAGCCACTGCATAACTTTCAATGGTGTTTAATTGATAAGCCTCATGTTGATATTTACTTACCAGAGCGTGACTCAGGTGCTTTTAGCATCAAGATCCACAATGAAAATACACAATCTATCTCGATCTCTGCACAGGTCAATGACTGTATTGTTGTCGGTGAATACCATATTAACGGTCAGCGTTATTGTCAGTATCGCTTATTTTTCGTTCATCCCAGCCTGCAGTTAGGATACTACTCATTGAGTTTATCCTTTATCAATGATCCTGCTCATCCTGATGTGTTGCATGGGCAATTAATGGTCTCTCCATCTATGGCCTATCAAGGTCGTTTAGCACAAACAGATAAACAGTTTTGGGGACTGAATGCGCAGCTTTATGCATTACGTAATGATGCGCAATGGGGCATAGGCGATTTTGGCAATTTAGCCGAACTGATTGATTACGCGGCTCATGCTGGTGCTGATTTTATTCTGCTTAATCCACTTCATGCTTTAGACATCAGCCAGCCAGATAATCCCAGCCCATATAGCCCAACCGATCGTCGTCGTTTAAATCCCTTATACATACAAATTGAAGCCGTTGGTGAATATAACGCCCTTGATGGGGAGTTATTATCACAAAAATGGCAACAAAAAAGACAGATCCTCAATCAAGCTCATTTGATTAACTATGATGAAGTTCAGCAGTTAAAATATGCTGCATTTGAAAAACTGTATCAAATATTTTGCTTGGACCATGTTAAGTATGAAACCCCCAGATTTAAAGAGTATTTGGCATTCATAGAACAAGATAACGTTGCATTAATGCAATTTGTCGCCATGGAATTGAAATTAGCATCTAAAAATTTCACTCATGATGCTGGGTTTTATTTATATTTACAGTTCATTGCCAATGAGCAATTACAAGCTTGTCAGCTTAATGCGAAGCAGTGCGGCATGAGTATTGGACTGATCCGTGATTTAGCTGTTGGTGCCATTAGCCATGGGGCGGAGGTGAGTGCAAATGTTGATTTTTTTTGCGATAACGCCAGTATCGGCGCGCCGCCAGATCCGTTTGCCGAGCAAGGCCAAAATTGGGGCTTAACTCCATTTGATCCGGTCAAATTAAAACAACATGACTTTAGCCACTTTATCCAACTGGTTCGCAGTAATATGCAAAGTTGCGGAGCCTTGAGGATCGACCATGTCATGGGGTTGCTGCGTCTATGGTGGTGGCCGTTACAGGACGATTTAGGCAATGGCAGCTATGTCTATTACCCGCTTGAAACCTTACTAGCTATTGTGTGTTTAGAAAGCCAACGGGCGCGTTGTGTCGTTATTGGTGAGGACTTAGGCATAGTTCCGCCAGAAATAGTGGCTTGTTTGCGTGACGCGGGTATTTTTTCGAACGAATTATTCTATTTCTGTAAAGATTATCACGGCTTCAAGTCTCCACAAGAACACAAGCGCCAGAGCTTGATGATGCTAGCTAATCATGATGTTCCTACATTATTTGCGTGGTGGTCTGGCGACGATTTACGTCTACGACGTCAGCTTAATTTGATCGAAACCGATGATAAATTACAGCAGCTTTTAGCGCAGCGTCAGCAAGAAAAAATACAATTAGTCGATTTACTTATCCGCGAACATGCGTTTGAGTTACCACTGCCCACATCTTCAGTGGATGAATTAGAGTTTGACAGTGTGTTACTGGCTTGGATAAGTGTTGCCGCCAAAGGCAATGCACAATTGTTTAGTATGCAATTAAGTGACTTAGTCGCTGATAAGCATGGGGTTAATATTCCTGGTACTTGGAAAGAGTTCCCTAACTGGCAGCGCAGGTTACCTTTGTCTATTAAGCAAATGTCCCAAAGTCCTAAAGTACAACAACGTCTTGAAGCGATAGCTTGTGCACGACAACCTCGCAGCAACGCCCGAAGCAGCGTTAGTGCTGTAAACATTCCCTCATCCGATACACTCGGCCATTAATGGATCACTGATTATGACTGTAGCGACCCCGTATTTTCAGCAAGATAGTGAAATAGCCTTATTAAATGGTGAGTACACTGACGTGTTTTCATTACTTGGTATGCACAGTAGTAGTGATAATAAAGGATTAATTGTTCGTTGCTTACTTCCCGGTGCACTGAGTATCGATGTGTTAAACGCAAAAGATCTCCGTAAAGTGGCCAGTCTTGAACAGGTTAATCAACAAGGTTTGTTTGCCGGTAAAATGGGCCGCAGAGTGAAACCTTTTGCTTACTTATTGCGAGTGCAATACCCATTGTGTGAACAGCTCATCAATGATCCTTATCAGTTTGATAGTTTACTCAATCCTGATGATGTGTATTTATTCGGTGAAGGTAGTCAGTTACAAACTTATCATTTTCAAGGGGCTAACTGGCGCGAGCATCATGATGTTAAAGGTGTGCATTTTTGTGTGTGGGCGCCAAATGCCAAGCAAGTGGCTGTGGTGGGCGATTTTAACTTATGGGACAAAAAACGCCATGTGTTGCGCCACCATCCTGCGAGTGGGTTGTGGGATATTTTTATTGCAGATGTTGAACCTGATCAACACTATAAGTTCGCTATTTGCGATGTTCATGGCAATGAGATTATTAAATCTGATCCCTATGCCGTTGCCATGCAATCGTCGCCGCACAATGCGTCAAAAATCCCTAATCTTGATCACTATGACTGGCAAGATGGCGAATGGTTAACTGAACGAGCTAGCCGTGAGCCTCATGCTCAACCTATGTCTATTTATGAAGTGCAATTAGCCTCATGGCGTCGTAGTGGTGATGACGGTCAAGATTACACCGATTATTCACAGCTCATTGCCGAACTGGTGCCGTATGTCAAAGAAATGGGCTTTACCCATTTGCAATTGATGCCGATCAGTGAGTATCCATTTGACGGTTCTTGGGGTTATCAACCTGTCGGGTTATTTGCGCCTACCTATCGCTTTGGCGACGCTAATGGTCTTAAAGCCTTTATCGATGAATGCCATTTACAAGGTATTGCAGTATTGCTTGATTGGGTACCCGCACACTTTCCTCGAGATCCA
Organism: Shewanella sp. SG44-6; assembly: GCF_014164185.1. Taxonomy (NCBI): domain Bacteria; kingdom Pseudomonadati; phylum Pseudomonadota; class Gammaproteobacteria; order Alteromonadales; family Shewanellaceae; genus Shewanella; species Shewanella sp. SG44-6. Next base: position 10,306 of record NZ_JACJER010000108.1, read on the forward strand.
CACGGGCTGGTGAGATTTGATGGTAGCTGCTTATATGAACATGAAGATCCGCGCCGAGGTGAGCATCCTGATTGGGATACGCTAATTTATAATTATGGTCGCGCCGAAGTACGCAGTTTCTTATACAGCAACGCCTATTACTGGCTAAACGAATTCCATTTTGATGGTTTACGCCTTGATGCTGTGTCGTCGATGTTATATCTCGATTACAGCCGCACAGCCGACCAATGGATCCCCAATGAACTAGGTGGCCGAGAAAACCTTCAAGCTATCAGCTTTCTACAAGAGCTTAATGCGCGCATGTACCAATGTTTTCCTGGCATTAATATGATCGCTGAGGAATCAACTGCGTGGCCAGGCGTGACTCAAGCGACCAGTAATAACGGCTTAGGTTTTGGTTTTAAATGGAACATGGGCTGGATGAACGACACACTGCGTTACATCAGCAGCGATCCTTTGTTCAGACGTTATCACCATGGTGAGCTGACATTTAGCTTAGTGTATGCCTTTACCGAACAATTTATTTTGTCGCTTAGTCATGATGAAGTGGTCCACGGCAAGGGGTCGTTATTACATAAAATCCCCGGCGACGATTGGCAGAAATTTGCTACGTTACGCGCTTATTACGGTTTCATGTGGGCGCATCCGGGCAAAAAGTTATTGTTTATGGGCAATGAGTTTGCCCAGCGCAATGAGTGGAACCATAACCAGAGCCTTGACTGGCATTTATTAAACTATACGCCGCATCAAGGCGTGCAAGATTGGGTACGCGATCTCAATCAGTGTTATCAGCAATATCCTGCGTTACATCAACGCGATCATTACAGTGATGGTTTTCAATGGCTCGACTGCAATAATGCCGACGATAACATTTTAGTATTTTGTCGTTTTGGTATTGATAAACAACAACCCGTGGTGATTGTGGTCAACATGTCGCCACAGGTTTTTCACCACTTTAGAATTGGGGTGCCAACCGACCAGTCCTATAACGAAATACTTAACAGTGACCACCGTCATTATGGCGGCAGTCATGTTGTCAATGATGCAACGTATGAAATACAAGCAACAGAATGGCAAGGCATGCCTTACAGCTTAGTGATTACAGTGCCACCACTGGGATGCAGTATTTGGGCACCGGAACCGCATGAGTTGCCATAATAGTGCAACATGTTAAAACAGCAGGGTTTGACTTCAAAAGGGCATGTTATGGGTATAAGCAGCGGTTATCCTTATCCACTGGGGGCGACGGTTGATAATAGCGGAGTGAATTTTTCGTTATTTTCAGCACATGCCACCAAAGTGGTGTTGTGTATCTTTGATGCCACGGGGGAAATTGAGGTTGCTCAGTACATTATGACTGAGAAAACACGGCAAATTTGGCACTGTCATCTAGCCAATGCTCAAGCTGGGCTTTTGTATGGTTACCGCGTTTTTGGGCCCTATCAACCGCAGCTTGGCCATCGTTTTAATCACCATAAATTGCTCCTTGACCCATATGCAAAAAAGCTGGTGGGAGAGCTAAAATACCATCCGGCAGTCTATGGTTATGACATTAATGCCCTTGATGAAGATTTGTCATTTGATACTCAAGACAGCGCGCCTTATTTACCCAAAGCACAAGTGATCGATTATGAGTTTGTTAAAGACATTCCAATCGTACCGCTCAATATTAGTCTGGCTCGAAGCATTATCTATGAGACCCATGTAAAGGGGTTTACTCAACAACATCCACAGGTCGATGCAACAAAAAAAGGCACCTTTGCCGGCCTAGCGAGCAAGCCGATAGTCGATTACTTACAAAATGTTGGTATTACCAGCGTAGAGTTATTGCCCGTGCATGGCTTTTTCGATGAGCCTTTTTTGATTGAAAAAGGCCTCAATAACTATTGGGGCTATAACAGTATTGCCTTTATGGCGCCGCATTCTGCTTATTTATCTGATGAGGGGGATATTGCTGAGTTTAGGCAAATGGTCTCAACACTTCACGCAGCAGGGATTGAAGTGATCCTCGATGTGGTATTTAACCATACCGCCGAAGGAAACCATTTAGGGCCGACGTACAGTTTTCGCGGTATTGATAATGCCAGTTATTACCGTTTATTGCCTAATGATAAGCGCTTTAATATTAACGATACTGGTTGTGGTAACACCTTTAATCTCAATCATCCGCAAGTATTAATGTTAGTCATGGACTCTTTGCGTTATTGGGTCGAAATTATGGGCGTCGATGGGTTTAGATTTGATCTCGCCAGTTGTCTTGGCCGTGAGGCTTATGGTTTTGATCCCGGAAGTGGATTCTTTGATGCTATTACCCAAGACCCAGTATTGTGCAAGGTTAAGCTCATTGCCGAGCCTTGGGATATCGGCCCCGGTGGTTATCAGCTCGGTAATTATCCCGTAGCATTCAGTGAATGGAATGATCGCTACCGTGATGCAATGCGCCGTTTTTGGCGTGGGGATAGTGGTTTATTACCTGAATTTGCCAAGCGATTTCATGGCTCGAGTGATTTCTTTGAACATAACGGCCGAGGCCCTGCGGCGAGTATTAATTTTATCACCAGTCATGATGGCTTTAGCCTACATGATTTGGTGAGCTACAACGATCGCCATAACTTGGCTAACGGTGAGGATAACCGTGATGGTCATCAAGAAAACTGCAGTTACAACTATGGTATTGAAGGCGAATCTGCCGATGAAGCAATTAATGCCATTCGATCGCGACAAAAACGCAATTTATTAACCTGTTTATTGTTGTCTCAGGGCGTGCCCATGTTGTTGGCGGGTGATGAATCAAGTCAAACACAACAAGGCAATAATAACGCCTATTGCCAAGATAATCCTATCGGCTGGTTTGACTGGGAGCAAATAGATTGGTCGTTAGTGAATTTTACTGCGCAGTTGATCAGCTTGCGCAAACGCTTTCCTATGCTGTGTCACCAAGCTTTTATTCATAAACCAGAAGCCTTATTTGATAACGGTTTAGCTTGGTTTAACCGCCAAGGTGAGGTGATGAATAAATCAAATTGGTGTGAACATCATACCCGTACCTTAAGCGTGATTTTAACCGGTAATCTAGCGGATGCCGACATTGGTGCGGTGGCGGAAAGTACCGAAGCGTTATTATTGATGATTAATGTCGATGAGTTACCCCACCAATTTACTCTGCCGCAATTACCCCATTTTCGCCATTGGCATTGCTTACTGCATACCCAAGAAAGTGAACCCGAAGTAGATGCTAATAAGCAAGTGAATGTAATCAGTCGTAGTTTAATGCTATTTCATACCGAATTTACTAGGAGTCATTGATGACCACAGCAAAAGATAACGCCAGTGTAAAAAAAACCACTGTGCGTGCCAGTCGCAGTAAAGCTAGCACTAAGGCGACGAGTAAAGAAAATGTCGTGGCGGCCTCGCAAGCTGACAAGGTGGTTAGTGCTCATCATGATCCTTGTGAACCCTGTGACAGTTTATCGGCATCACTTGCCCGACATATCCGCTACGGGCTATGTCGTGACGAACATGAACAACATGAGCTTTTCAATGCCGTGGCGCAAAGCGTTAAAGAACAAATGCTCGATAACTGGCGTCAAACACGGATTAAAGACAATCAATATCAACAAAAACAGGTCGCGTACTTATCACTTGAATTTCTAATGGGCCGAGCCCTAGGTAATGCATTGTTGAGTTTAGACATTACTGCTGATGCCCAACAGGTGTTAACCGATTACGCCACCAGCTTAGAAGATATTGAGCAAGTTGAACAAGATGCTGGTCTTGGTAATGGTGGACTTGGGCGCTTAGCGGCATGCTTTTTAGACAGTTGTGCGAGTTTAGACTTATCGGTTACTGGTTATGGGATTCGTTACCAATATGGCATGTTTGCGCAAAAGATTGTCGATGGTTATCAAGTAGAACGTCCCGATCGCTGGTTACGTCATGGCAACCCATGGGAAGTTCGCCTCTCTAACCGTATTGTTAGCGTGCCTTTTTTTGGTCATACCGAAACTTATGTTGATAAGCATGGACATCGACATCATGTGTGGGCAGATACGCAAAACGTGTTAGCTGTCCCTTATGATATGCCAATCCCAGGATTTAAGAATGGTCGTATCAATACGCTGCGTTTATGGAAAGCAGAAGCGAATGACGAATTTGATTTAGCCGAGTTTAACGAGGGCGATTATGCTGAAGCCGTTGCCACTAAAAATTTGGCTGAACAAATCACCATGGTGTTATACCCAAATGATTCGAGTGTGAATGGCAAAGAATTACGACTACGCCAGCAATACTTTTTATCATCAGCCAGTTTGCAAGATTTACTGGCCCGTTACGTTAGTCAATTTGGTGAAGACTTCAGCCAGTTTAGTGAACATAACGTGTTACAGCTTAATGATACTCACCCCAGCATTGCCGTACCTGAGTTAATGCGACTGTTACTGGATAAATACAGTTTGAGTTGGGATGCAGCATGGGCGATTACCAGTCAATCTATGGCCTATACCAATCATACTTTACTGCCCGAAGCGTTAGAGCGCTGGTCGGTACCTATGATGAAAAACATGTTGCCACGCATTGTCGAAATTATCTTCGAAATTAATGCTCGTTATTTAGAACAAGTGGCTCACCATTGGCCGGGAGATATTCAAAAGTTAGCCAGTATGTCGATTGTCGAAGAAGGCCCCGAGCAACATATTAGGATGGCATATTTAGCCATTGTCGCCAGTTTTTCAGTTAATGGTGTGGCGGGTTTGCATACTCAGCTACTTAAACAAGGGCTGTTTAATGACTTTTATCAATTGTGGCCCGATAAATTTAATAATAAAACCAACGGTGTTACCCCAAGGCGTTGGCTTGCGTATTGTAATCCTAAGTTATCGGCACTTATTTGCCGTCGTTTAGGTGACGAATGGATCAATGATTTATCTCGTCTTACCGCACTCAATGCTTTTAGCAGTGACAAGCAGTTCGTTAAAGAATGGGCGCAAATTAAGTTTGAAAATAAACAAGCGCTAAGCACATTTGTGAAGCAGCAATGCGATGTTGAGTTTGACCCACTAATGATGTTTGATGTGCAAGTGAAGCGTATTCATGAATATAAACGTCAGCTCCTGAATATCCTCCATGTGATTCATTTATATCGCCGTATTTTAAGTGGCGATACGCAGAATATGGTGCCACGCTGTGTACTCATAGGAGGCAAAGCCGCACCAGGTTACGCCATGGCCAAGCAAATTATTAAACTGGCTAATAATGTCGCTCATATGGTCAATTCCGATCCTTTGGTCACGCCATTTTTACGCATGGCATTTTTGCCCAACTATAACGTCAGTGCCATGGAAAAAATATGTCCGGGTACCGATTTATCTGAGCAAATATCTACAGCAGGTAAAGAGGCGTCGGGCACAGGAAACATGAAATTCATGATGAATGGAGCCTTAACGATTGGTACTTTAGATGGCGCCAATATTGAGATGCTGGAAGAGGTGGGTGATGATAATTTCTTCTTATTTGGTTTAGATGCTAACCAAGTCGCTCAAGCGCGGATAAATTATCAACCGCAACACATTGTTGAGCATTCAA